>JBHHYO010000007.1:0-69843 GCA_046757665.1 Nitrospinales bacterium | reverse complement strand
TGTTTTTATAAAAGGGCTGTAAGCACGAAGTTATGAATTTCCCCGGACAGTAGTGGTAATGAGTAAAGAATAAAAAAAACTTCTTCAACTCTTAATTCTTCACTCCCTCATTTTTTGAAGAAAGGTCAACCGTGCTTGACAAGATACTTCAGTTTTCGATTCGCCAAAGATTATTCGTCATAGTCGCAACCCTGGCAGTTGCGATATTGGGGATATACAATTTTCAAAGACTCCCCATCGACGCCTTGCCCGATATCACGAATGTGCAGGTTCAGATCAATACCGTGGCGCCTGGATACTCTCCTCTGGAAGTGGAACAACGGATTACCTTTCTGATTGAAACGTCCATGTCGGGGTTGCCCCGCCTGAGCCAAATCCGCTCGATATCCCGATACGGCCTGTCACAAGTAACGGTGGTGTTTCATGATGATACGGATATCTATTTTGCCCGGCAACTCATCAACACACGCCTGCAGGAGATCAAAAACAAACTCCCCGCGAATATCGAACCCCTCATGGGACCCATCGCCACGGGCCTGGGAGAGATATTCATGTGGACCGTCGAGACTGAAGAAGGATACCTGAAACCCGGGGAGACTCCTCACACGCTCACGGATTTAAGAGTTGTTCAGGACTGGATGATCAAGTTGCAACTTCGCCACGTCCCGGGAGTCGTCGATGTAAATAGTATTGGAGGTTATGTAAAGCAATACCATGTGACCCCCCATCCGGAAAAACTAATCGCCTACAACCTGTCTTTCCGGGATGTTCTTGACGCCCTGGCAAAAAACAACGCCAATGTTGGCGCCGGATATCTTGAACGCTCCGGGGAACAGTATCTCATTCGATCACCGGGGCAGGTTTCGGATTTAGAGGACATTCGCCGAATCATCGTTGGAAGCCACAACGGTGTCCCCATCTATATTAAAGACGTTGCCGAAGTCTTGTTGGGCAAAGAGCTGAGAACGGGAGCCGCCACGCGCAATGGCAAGGAAGTTGTCATAGGAACCGTTTTCATGCTGATGGGAGAAAACAGCCGCACCGTTTCCCAAAGAGTCGCCCGGAAAATGGCTGAAGTGAATCGCTCGCTTCCTGAAGGCATCGTTGCCAAAACCGACTACGACCGCACCGTGCTGGTAAATGCCACCCTGAAAACGGTCAAAAACAACCTGTTGGAAGGCGCTCTTTTAGTCATTGTCATTCTGTTCCTGTTTTTGGGCAACTTCCGGGCCGCTTTAATCACTGCCCTGGTCATTCCTCTTTCCATGTTGTTCGCCATCACGGGTATGGTCGCCAACCATGTCAGTGGAAACTTGCTGAGTCTTGGCGCCATCGATTTTGGCATCATCATAGACGGCGCCATCATCATCGTTGAAAACTGTAGCCGCAAGCTGGCGGAAGAGCAACGCAAACTCGGACGCTTGCTGACGCAAGCCGAAAGGTTCGAGCTTGTTGGCGTCGCGGCCCGGGAAGTTTCACGCCCAAGTATCTTTGGCGTTTACATTATAATGATCGTCTATCTGCCGATTCTCACCCTCTCCGGCGTTGAGGCGAAAATGTTCATTCCCATGGCATTCACAGTCCTGGCCGCCTTGACCGGCGCCTTGATCCTTTCCCTAACCTTTGTCCCCGCCATGGTGGCACAGTTCATAAGCGGGCGGGTTGCGGAAAAAGAAAATCCGCTTATACGCTGGGCTAAAAAAGCCTACTTGCCCCTGTTAAGCATAACGCTTCGACATCGAGTCCTTACGGTTACCGGCGCGCTTGTCCTGGTAATGTTAAGCGGACTACTCGCCACCCGTATGGGAAGCGAGTTCCTTCCGACTCTGGATGAAAGGGATATGGTAATTCACGCCTTTCGAATTCCGGGAACCAGCTTGTCTCAGGCAGTCAAAATGCAACACACCGTTGAAGAAAAAATAAAAGAGTCCCCCGAGGTAAACACCGTATTCTCAAAGATAGGAACTGCCGAGATCGCAAACGATCCCATGCCCCCCAGTGTCGCCGATACTTTTGTTATCATGAAACCGCGCTCCCAATGGCCCAACCCCGACAGGCCCAAGGCTGACCTGATCCGGGAACTTGAGGAAAAGCTCCAGGAGATACCGGGCAACAAGTACGAGTTTACCCAACCCATTCAGATGCGTTTTAACGAACTCATCGCCGGAGTCCGCAGTGACGTCGCCGTGAAAATTTTTGGCGATGACATGGACACCTTGCTCCAGTCGGGGAATGAGGTTGCCGACATCCTGGCTCAAATACCCGGCGCATCCGATGTCAGTGTCGAGCAGGTGTCCGGCCTGCCCACCTTGACTATTCAATTGAAACGTCGGGAAATGGCCCGACTGGGTCTCAATGTCTCCGATGTTCAGGATATCATTGAAATCGCGATCGGTGGCAAAAGCGCTGGAAAAGTCTTCGAGGGAGACCGGCGGTTCGATCTGATTGTCCGCCTGCCCGACTCGATTCGAGAAAACATCGAAGCGCTCAAGAAGATACCTATTCCCTTTCCTATCGTCGCCGGCGGCCAAAGACTGCAAAACGCGGTTTCCCCGGCGGCAACCACATCAACCGGACGACGCTACATATTCCTTGGCGCGGTCGCCGATTTCAACATAACGCAAGGCCCAAATCAAATCAGCCGGGAAGACGGCAAACGGCGAGTGGTGGTGACCTCAAATGTCCGTGGCAGGGACATGGGATCCTTCGTGGCGGAAGCGCAACAGGCGATTGACAAAAACCTGACCCTGCCACCGGGATACTGGATTGCCTGGGGCGGGCAGTTTGAACATCTGGTCTCCGCCAGCCGAAGACTTTACGTCGTCATTCCCCTTGCTTTAACCTTGATCTTTCTCTTGCTGTTTGCCGCGTTCGGGTCTACCAGGGATGCCCTGCTGGTTTTTACCGGCGTCCCCCTGGCGCTGACGGGCGGAATCATCTCGTTATGGATTCGCGGCATACCCTTTTCGATTTCGGCGGCGATCGGATTCATTGCTCTCTCGGGAGTAGCCGTATTGAACGGGGTCGTCATGATCTCATTTATCGAAGAACTTCGCAGGCAAGGCAAACCCTTGGACGAAGCCATCGTGGAAGGATCTCTCACACGCCTGCGTCCCGTCCTGATGACCGCCCTGGTTGCTTCCCTGGGTTTCCTTCCCATGGCTCTTGCCAACGGAACGGGAGCCGAAGTTCAGCGCCCGCTCGCAACCGTGGTCATCGGCGGAATCATTTCCTCAACCATATTGACCCTGCTGGTCATTCCAACATTCTACAAATGGTTCGCCGGCCAGCCCGAAAACCTTCAAGGCGACCCGCAAAAACCGCTCTTGGTGGCGGAAACCTCCAAAGAGTAATATTTTCCCATATGAACATCCAACGAGACATCGCCCGGTTTGTCCCGCTCATCCTGCCGTTTTTTCTCTTTTCCTCACATCCCGTGGGTGCGGCGGAGAATCCGGAAATGGCGCTCATCCCTCAAGGCAAATTCATGACGGGAAAACCGGGCGCGCTCAAACCCATGTCCCTGGATGCGTTTTACATTGACCGGCACGAAGTCACACAGGCCGAGTATGAAGCCGTAACGGGCAAAAATCCTTCTTACTTTAAAGGCCCGCGCCGCCCGGTTGAAAAAACGACATGGTTCGACGCAAAAAAATACTGCGAAAAAATCGGCAAGCGCCTGCCGACGGAGTGGGAATGGGAAAAAGCCGCAAAGGCCGGAACCGTCACGCACTATTACTGGGGCGACCAAATGGACGGCCGCTTTGCCTGGTACAAGGATAACGCCGGCCAACAAACCCATCCCGTAGAAAAAAAACAGCCGAATGCCTTCGGACTTTACGACATGTCCGGCAATGTTTGGGAGTGGACATCCAGCGATCATGAGGCCGGCGGAAAAGTTCAGCGCGGCGGCTCATGGCGCAATGGAGCCACCAGCCAGCAAAGCGCGCACCGTATCTTGAGCCTGCCGATTTTCAGCTACCATTATGTCGGTTTCCGTTGCGCCCTCTCCCCGGCTCACAAACCTTAAACCCGCTATCCTCCATCCGAGGAAAACCGTTTATGAGCCTGGGTTCACCTCAACGCTTTTTCTTTGCCCCGCAGACAGGCATTGTATTCCCGGACTACAATCGAACTGTAGCTCACCGAATCGTAGGCGATGGTTGCCGCTTTCTTGGCTTGAGCAGAACAAAAATCCCGGTCCGCCTGATATCCCGGCCAGGTTTGAGCCGGCCGATAATATTCGGTTGTTTCACACCCATGAACCGTAATGACAAAAACCAGCCCGCAAAAAAAACCACACGCAGTCCTCAAGGCGTTCTCCATGAAAACCCCCTGCAAGATTAAAAGATTTTAATCTGCCTTTAATCTTTATTTAACCCGGAATGTACCATAATCCCCTTGACGTTGATCACGCCAAGACTTACTGAGGAGAGATTTTATGTTTTACAAAGTACGGATTCTGGATTCCCAGGGAAAAGTTGAAAAAGTAATCGACGAAAAGGAGTTGTCCAAACGGTATTGGAAGGTATTCAACGACCCCTTGTCGCCAACGGGGAAGGGCAAGCCCGGCCGGAAAAGCAAAAAGAAACGATCCTGAACCGGCATGGTCCGGAGCTGTCTTTTTCGGCCACGACAACGACCCGCTCCCCGTGATTGAAGCGCCAAACCGGGGCTTTCATCAAGGCAACATGCCGAACACCTCGCCCCGGTTGTTTCGAGGAGCGGAAACCATGAAATGCCCCCGCCGGTTCTGCCACCAGCAGTTTTCCTTGCTCTCCAGGCAAAAAGGTTTTTCCTCTCCATAACTGATTGCGAACAGCCGGCTCTTGTCGATACCCAAAGCCAGCAAATAGTTTTTGACACTTTGGGCGCGGCGTTCTCCCAGGCCCAGATTATAATTGTTGGTGCCGCGTTCATCAGTATGGCCTTGTATTTCGAGCTTGACGCCCGGATGCTGTTTGAGCCACTGCGCGTTTTTTTGCAAAATCGCCTTGGACGTTGCATCCAGATCGTATTTGTCAAATTGGAAATGCACGTCATCCAGCGCGCGCGTCGACCGGAAGGGCAACATTTTGCTCATCCGCACCTTTCCGCCTTTTTTCGCTCTTCCCGACGCAAAATCGCCCAACCCGCCGGACCGGGAACCTTTGCCCACAACCGGGGCTCCCGCACCACCGAATCGGGAACCCTTGCCTCGCATCGCGGCGCCCAAAGTGGAGCTTTCACCGGCGCCGGAACGCGAACCGTCGGCAGTCATCGCCATTTTACTCGAAGAGTCTTTTGAACCGGAAGAAGGAGCCACAGCGCCGCTTTCCGTCAAGGTCTCCTCTTCTATCCCCACCAACCACTGGTCAGACTGCCCGCCGGTCGCGGAGTCCATAGTTTCTCCGGTCGTCCTGGCGGCAGAGGCGGAGGCGGTTTGACTTGCGCCACCCCCCGATTGCGTTGTTGACTGCACTTGCGGAGGGTGGAGCGCCAGAGGCTTCTTGGCACAACCGGCAGTAATCCCCAATCCGGCCACCACCGATAAAATCGTGAAAATCGCTATTCTTTGTTGAAAAAAGTGTTTAATTTCCATCATAATTAACTCCGTATGGTTTGTCATTAATGGCTAATTCATATCTATTTTATATCAAATTAAGTATGCTCCCGTTTCATGATGTACAAGGCAATTCTCAAAAAGCAAACTCTGTACCATCTAAAAAACGAATAAACAAATTTATTCTAACACATTGAAATTTATGATAAAATACTTTTTTTAAATATTTAATATTATATTTGAGTCCCGAAACCGAAACAAAATTGACCATGTTTGTTAAAAATCATTCAGCGCATCTTCCCAAAAACCGGTTTTCGCCACCTCTTTTAATGACTTTCAATCCGTTAAAAAGGTTACGCCTGACAAAATCAAATATCGGCCGACTTGTTGCGGGAGAACAGCATCGCAGTCACCCTGTCTTTTCACAATCGGTTTTTATTAATTCTAAAAATTCAAAGCTTTGTCTTGACTTTTTTCAAGCAGATAGCGTAAATTTGTCCAGATTTTTCAACCTGGGCAGACTTTTTCTGTGAAGGTTTAAAATTGCCGCCCAACGGCCATTGCATAAAGGCCATTATGCCGTTCTTGTGACAAACACGACTGACTGAACTAACCTTTGACCTAGAGGATCCAAACGTGCTGATCAAACGGCTTCACATCGACAATTCCCACGAAGAACATGTCATGGATTACGCCATGATCCTCAAAGGCTATTTCTACCGAATCGCCAATGGCGCCGGAGTTTCCTATGCCAAAACCTGGCGGGAGGCGGTCGGAATCTGTACACAATACAAATTGTCTCCGAAAAAATTTATTCAGGAAATGGCTGAGCCTCCATTCACATCCTCACCCGTTCCGCAAACATCCACGGAAAAAACCGAGATGCCCGAATATGTCGTCTTAACCTCTTCGCTGGAGACAATAGACTCGGCCAAGGCCTGACCGTTTTCCGGTTGAATCGGGGCCGCACCGGGCGTGCCGCATTTCCGCGTTTTCCTCCTTGATCGCCTTGAAAAATCAGCCAAACTCTGTATAGTTTTAAGTGTACCTGTAATTAGACTCTGCATGAGGCAAGACCGTGAAAAAACAATTTTTCATGTTCTGCATTCTCTCGATTTTTCTTGCCTGCCCGGCCGGGGTTTTCGGGACTGGCAATGCAACGATTAAAGAGTACAAGCGGGTTATAACAGAAAATCCCAACCGGCCCGCCGCCTACCTTCTTCTGGGCACCGCCTATGCCGACCGGGGCGACTATCACCAAGCCGTCTCGGCATTCCAGCGAGCCATAGACCAGGATCCCCAATCCGCCGAGGCCCACAAAAAGCTGGGAGACGCTTACTGCAACATGGGCCTGAGCGAGGAAGCCTTCTCCGAATATGAAGAAGCCCTGAGACTCGACCCCAACTACGCCGATGCCCATTTCAGTTTCGGCCTCGCCTACTCGCTGACGCAACAAAGCCGGAAAGCCGTAGAGGAATACAAAGAAACATTACGAATCGATCCGAATTACGTCATCGCGCATTACAACCTCGGAGTCTCCTACCGCAAGCTGGGCCACAATCAGGAAGCCATTGCCGAATACTTGCAGGCATTGCGCATCGATCCGAATTATGCCGACGCGCACCTGGGGCTGGGCGTTGTTTACGGAAACATGGGACGCAACCAGGCCGCCGTCGAGGAATTTAAAAAAGCCGTCAAGCTCAAACCCGATTACGCCACCGCACACCTGGGCCTTGGATTGGGATACAACCTGATCCATGACGGCAGAAATGCCATTATCCACACACTGCGGGCAAAGGCGCTCTACGAACAACAAACCGCCGTTCCGGGAAAATTCCGGAACAGGAAAACCAAGGGGCTGGCGGAAGCCAGAAAAAGTTTGCGCGAGTACTACCGCAAATACGGCTATCGTCCGCAAGATTTCTCCAACCTCGAATTTGCCGCCGTCCCGCAAGAACCCGATTTTCACAACCGCAGGCTGACTCCTTTACTGAAAAACAAGCTCCCCCAAATTGTCGGAACCGGATTTTCCCTGGGGGCTTCCGGTTACATCGTCACCAATTACCATGTCGTGAAAGAAGCGAAACAAATCCGGGTCACGTTTCTCGACGGCGACACGGTCTCCGCCGGCATTGCCGTCAAGGATCCCCAAAACGACGTTGCCTTTCTCAAACCCGCGCGTCTTCCGAAACTCGCCGTCAGGAACATCACTTTCGGCGATTCCGGAAAAATGAAGGTCGGTCAAAAAGTCTTTACCCTGGGTTTTCCCCTGAGCAACATTCTTGGCCGGCAACCCAAATACTCCGAAGGCGTCATCAACGCCCTGTCCGGAGTGGGAGACGACCCGAAGGCGTTCCAAATCAGCGTACCCATTCAATCGGGCAACAGCGGCGGGCCGTTGTTCAACGAGAAAGGCGAGGTGGTGGGCCTCGTTTCCTCCTCCCTCGATTCGGCCAACACCGCGCAGATTTTTTCCAACCCGCCGCAAAACGTGAATTTCGCCATCAAATCGGCATTCATCAAAAACCTGGTGCCGTTGCTCCCGGAAATTCTCATCACGCCCACGGGGATCATCCCCAAACCGACCGATACGGACAACCCCCGGCTGGCTTTCATCGAAAAAGTACGCAACAACATTGTTCTGGTAGAAGCCATCAATTGAACCGCTCTCGCCCGCCCTCACAAGACCCATTTCCCTTCCATTTTTATTTCGACATTGACTGATAAAGTCTCGTCGAAAACCATCCGATAAGAAAGCTATTCGCAACCCAATGGAGACAACCCTCATGGTCAAGAACAATGAGACGTTAATCGCGGCCCACCTGTTGCTTCCCGGCCCAGCCACTCCGGACAAACGAACCGGCTATCGACCCCCACAGAGGCCGCCATCCATGACACGTCCCGCTCAGCGTGCCGGCTTTAGATCCACCCCATCCGGCAAGACAAACCACGCATCCGTTCCATACAAACTGGAGCCGAGCTTGACGCAGGAACCCTGACCGGGACCGCCACGCCATCCTCTTGCAAGCGTTTGCACCGCCGGTTGCACCTGACCGGAGCCGGTTTTTGCAGAAAAATTTTTTTTTAAAACGAGGAACGAAATAGTCTAAATGACAGGTTGTAAACCCGGAAAACCCTTGTCATGCAACCGGTTTTCCAGCTCTCCCGTCAGGTAAAAAATCAACGATTTTCGCGGAAAAACCGTGCTAGAAAAAGGTTTAATTATTTATTCTTAACTTATCAATATTAAAAACTATTTTTATTACATATTTTTCCATGCCGAATGTCGCATTTTGAAGATTAAAATTTACAATACCGAAATCACCGCAAAGCCGCAGGGAGCGCAAAGAAAAGCCCCCTTCAAGGCAGGGGGTTTGGGGGGGGGGTTCTTTGCATTTTTTGCTCTTCGCCGCCCCGGTGTCATCGCGAGCCGCCCACCGGCGGCGTGGCGATCCAGTCGGGCCACGCCCGGTAGGAATGGGTCCTTTCTGGATTGCTTCGTCGGCTGAGCCGCCTCGCAATGACGATCACGGTTGGCCGCCTCCGGCCTCCCGTCTCCGGTTTGTTCCGCCAACCGTCAACTGTCAACCGCCAACTGCCCCTACATATAGCGCGAAATGCAGGTATGCGACGGTGGAACCTCTTTTGAGACGGGGGATTGGGGAATGAAAGGGGGTAGGATTGTCCGGCAACGCAACAGGCAAAAAAAAACCGGAGTTCAAAAACTCCGGTCGCAAAAAAATAGGGAAAATTGGCAAATGCCGCGCCAGAAAAAGCAGAGGCACCCCGAATGAGTTCAACTCCCTGGTAAAAGCGAACCCATCCGGGTAAGGAGTGTGCCAGTCCGAATCTTCGCCTGATTATAAAGCAAATCGTATGCCAGACTATGCGCGTTTGCGAAAAATAAAAACCAGACACCTGTATTTCAAGTAGTTACAACCACACTTCTTTGGATTCCGCAAACAAAGGTATGCTATTCATTTCTTCCGGCGGGGAAAAACTTTCCCGTTTCCACCTGTTTTTTCCTTTCCTGCAGGTATTGGGCGAGCGCTTGCGGCCAGGGTTGCAAGGCATGGCCCGTGAGTTTCCGGAATCGCTCCAGGGCCAGCCGGGAACAGGCGGGACGGCGCGCCGGGGCTTGAAATTGTGCGCTGGAAACCGGCCGGACGGCCACCCCGCGCACGCCGTTCAATTCCAGGATTTTTTCGGCAAACTCGTGCCAGGAACAGTTTCCCGCATTGGTCACATGGACTATTCCGCCCGTCCCTTTTTCAACCAGGGAGACGATGCCCGCGGCCAAGTCCACGGTCCAGGTGGGCGCTCCCACCTGGTCGTCAACAACTTTCAGTTCCGGTTGCGATTGAGCTTTTGCCAGGATGGTTTCCACGAAGTTCCTGCCGTGAAGGCCATAAAGCCAGGAGGAGCGGACGATCAAAAACTCATCGGAAAATTCCTGGACATTCTTTTCCCCCGCCAGCTTGGACTCGCCGTAAACGTTTTGCGGGTTGGCGGAGTCTTCTTCGGTGTAAGGAGAATTTTTGCCGCCGTCGAACACGTAATCGGTGCTGACAAAGCACAACCCGGCGTTGGCTTCCCGGCAGGCGACGGCGACATGCTTCGGCCCCTGCGCGTTGACCGCAAACGCCCGGTCGCGATTCGATTCGCAGTCATCCACCCGGGTATAGGCGGCGGCAAGGATCACCCACCGGGGCCGCGAATGTTGAATGAAGCGGGACACGGCCCGCGCATCGGTGATGTCCAGGTCCGTCCGCTCCGCCCCGACCGTTTCATGGCCGGAGTTTGCGAAGGCGCGGAGCAGATCGTGTCCCAGCATCCCCCGGGACCCCAGGATCAGTATTTTCATTTCTCAATCCGTCTGCCCGGTTTTATGCTTCAGCGGTTTCCACCATTCCGGGTTGTCGCGGTACCAGGCGACCGTATCCTTGATGGCCTGCTCAAAGCCGAACGCGGGGCGCCAGTCCAGTTCCTTTTCGAGCTTGGCGGGATCAATGGCGTACCGGCGGTCGTGTCCCAGCCGGTCTTCAACGAATTTCTTGTACGATTCCGGTTTGCCCAGCTCGCGCAGGATGATGGTGGTGATTTCCAGGTTGGTTTTTTCCTGCCTGGCGCCGACGTTATAAACCTCGCCCGGCTGGCCCTTTTGCAGAATCGCGTCGAGCGCCCGGCAGTGATCCTCGACGTGAATCCAATCGCGGACGTTGAGGCCGTCGCCGTAAACCGGCACGGGGCAGTCCTCCAGCAGGTTGGTAATGAAAAGCGGAATCAGTTTTTCCGGAAACTGGTAGGGACCGAAGTTATTGCAACTGCGGCTGATGATGACGGGGAAACCAAACGTTTCATACAAGGAGCGGCATACGAGGTCGGCGGCGGCCTTGCTCGCCGCGTAGGGGCTGTTGGGTTGAATCGTCGAACGCTCCGTGAAAAACCCCGTGGAGCCCAGCGACCCGTAAACCTCGTCCGTGGACACTTGCAGGAACAAGGCCACCCCCGCATCGCGGGAGCATTTCAATAAATTATAAGTTCCCTGGATATTGGTATCCAGGAACACGGCGGCGTCATGGATACTGCGGTCGACGTGCGATTCGGCGGCGAAGTTGACCACGACATCCACCCCGTCCGCTATCAACTCCCGCACCAGGTTCACATCGCAAATATCGCCCTGGACAAACCGGTACGCTGGCTGGTCCTCGATATCCTTGAGGCTGGCGCGGTTGCCCGCGTAAGTCAATTTATCCAGATTGACGATCGCGCAACCGGGATGGGCTTGAAGGTAGTAGCGGATGAAGTTGCCGCCGATAAAACCCGCGCCACCGGTAATCAGTAATTTCAATGCGTATCCCCGAAAATATTGCGGACGTTTGCGGGTCCCAAGTCAATACACCATCAAACTGCTGTTGTCGCCTACCATGAACTGATAGGATTCCGGCCGCCCGTTGGACGGTTCGATGGAAACATTGCGGCCGATCAGGCTGTCGCTGATTCTTTTGCCGATATTTTTGATGGCGCTGTTTTGCAAAACGATGCTGTGTTCGATTTCGACTTTTTCCAGGCAAACGCCATGTTCGATGGAGGTGAACGGGCCGACGTAGGAATCGATCACCCGGGCGCCCTTGCCGATGATGGCGGGACCGCGAATGACGCTGTTGACCACTTGCGCGCCTCTTTCGACGACCACCTTGAATTCCACTTTCGATTTCTTGTCCACCTTCCCGCGGATGCTCGCCGTCAAGCCATCCAGGATCATCCGGTTGGCTTCCAGGATGTCCTCCAGCTTGCCGGTGTCTTTCCACCAGCCGTCGATGATATGGGATTGAACATGGTATTTTTTTTCGATCAGGTACTGGATGGCGTCGGTAATTTCCAATTCGTTTCTTTTGGAAGGTTTGATGGCGTTGACGGCCTCGAAGACGGAACGGTCGAAGAGGTAAACGCCGACCAGCGCCAGGTCGGACTTGGGCCGTTTGGGTTTTTCCTGCAAGCGCACCACCCGTCCCCTGGAAAGTTCGGCAACACCGAATTCCCTGGGGTTGGGCACATGAGCCAGCAAAATCTGGGAATTGGGTTTTTCCTTTTGGAACTTCTTCACAAAGTTCCGTACCCCGCCGAAAATAATATTATCTCCCAGATACATGACAAAAGGATCGTTCTTCAAGTAATCCTGGGAGATTTTAACGGCATGTGCCAGGCCCAGCGGAGCGCTTTGATCGATATAGGTGATCTTCAGTCCCATACCGGCGCCACTGCCGACGGCCTGCCGGATTTCCGCCTTGGTATCGCCGACGACGATGCCGATGTCCTTGATACCCGCTTCCGCCAGCGCCTCGATGCCGTAAAAAAGAATGGGTTTGTTGGCGACGGGGACCAACTGCTTGGCCTGGGTATGCGTTAGCGGCCGTAGCCGGGTCCCTTTGCCCCCGCTTAAAATAAGACCTTTCATCCTGGCATGACCGGTTGGTTGGACATTCAATAAGGAGTGTTATTCTGTTTTTATTCGCCGGGAAAATCAAGATTAATCTTTCGGGCCGCCGGAAAACCGGATCGACTCCACCGCCACGCAATAACCGCGCACACGCGAAAAAAAATTCAAGCAAGAAATTAACGCTTGAATTTTCAATACGTTTAGGATAGTTTTCTCTTGTTTTGACTTGAGTTTTGCCCAGCGGAATAGTAGGATAAAGTAGAATAACTAGGGTAAAGTTGCTGTTTTTTAGTTCAAAAATGAACCGACGACATAAAACGATTGATCCTGCAAAATGCCCTGATGGAAAATATCCGCCAGCGGACCGTAACAACCCGCTTGACAACCCTAAAACAGACGAAATCGCTGCGGTGGTCCACGGACAACTGTAACACCGAAAAAGCTTGACCGTTTGCATCGTTGAGTAACGTTTTCTGAAAGACCTGTGTAATGACGACTTCTGACATATTAATTCCCGACAAAAAAATTCAAGAAGCCGCGGCCCGGTGGCAAAAGATTGCCGCGCAAGTGCAATCGAGCAACAAGATCAGCGAACTGATCAAACCGCTGACCGAGGCGCTCACGGATTTGTTCGATTGCGAGGTGGTAACCCTGTTCAGGCTGGACCGGGCAAAACGGCAACTCTATGCCGAGAATACGGCCGCTGACAACGTTCCGGAAATCCGCTTCAATATTTCCCGAGACAACCTCGTCGGCTATGTCGCGGCCCTCGGCAAACCCCTCAACATTGCCGATGCGTACAACGCCGAAGAACTGTCCAAACATCATCCGCAACTCTCTTTCGACTCCTCCTGGGACCAAAAATTGAATTTCCGCACACGGTCGCTATTGGTGATCCCCCTGCCCCACAACAAAAAAATGGTGGGCATCATGGAGATCATAAACAAGAAAAACGGGGAACAGTTCACGACGGATGATTTGAACCGGGCAAAAATGATCTCCCCCGTCCTTGGGCTGGCGCTCATCAAACTGGACCTCGAAAAACTGCCCATGGAAGGGCCGGCCAAACAAACATACGAACGCGCGGAAAAATCCCACGCCATCACCCAGGCAATCCATGCCGCAAAGAATGTCGACAGCATCCTCATCGAGCTAAAAAAATCCATTCTGGAGTTGTTTGACGCCGAGGCCATTACCATTTACGTCCTCGACTCCGAAAAAAACGAGATTTACTCCAAAGTCAAAACCGGCGAAGCCATCGAGGAAATCCGCGTTCCCATCTCCCCAAAAAGCGTTGCCGGATTTGCGGCATGGAAACAAAAAATTCTCAATATCAACGATGTTTACAATGAGGACGAGTTAAAAAAATATCACGCCAGCCTGTCTTTCGACAGTTCCTGGGACAAAAAAACGGGGTTCAAGTCCAGGTCCATGCTGGTCTATCCGCTCATACATCAAAAAAAGCTGATGGGCGTCCTCCAGTTGATCAACAAGAAAAGCGGCGCATGGTTCAACGCTCTGGACGAAGAAGACGGCCTGCTCATGGCCGAAACCCTGGCGCTGGCTTTTTACAACCAGACCAAATTCGTACCGCCCAAACCCACCAAGTTCAGCCTGCTACTGAACAAGGGGCTTATCACCGAAGAAGAGTTGACCGACGCCACCGCCAAGGCCAGAGTAGAGAACCTCGACACCGAAACCGTGCTGGTAAGGAATTTCAACGTGAAACGCGAGGAGGTCGGCAAATCCCTGGAACACTTTTATAACGTCCCCTATTACGGCTATAACTCTTCCATCGTTTTGGACCCCAGAGTCTTTACCGGCCTGAACAAAAATTACCTCCTGAAAAATCTCTGGGTGCCCATTCAAAACGACAAAACAAAAGCCGTCATTCTTGTCGACGATCCCAGTTCAGAGAGCAACATCCAAAACATCAAACTCATTTTCCGGAGGAAAAAGGTTGAGTTTAAGGTGGGATTGAAACTGGATATCCTGGACTTTCTGAAAACCACCGAAGACGGCGAGGAGGCCATCGAGGAAGCCATCGAGGAAGGCGAGACCGAGGAAATTTCCTCCCTGTTGTCCGCCCTAAGGGCAGAGAAGGAAGAGGACGGCAACATACAGACCGTGATGGACGAGGAGGAAGAAAGCGCCATCAGCGACAGCGACAGCGGCATCGTCCGCCTGGTCAACAAAATTCTGACCGACGCTTACGACCAGGGAGTCTCCGACATTCATATCGAACCCGGCATCGGCAAGGAAAACATGACCATCCGCTACCGCAAGGATGGGGCCTGCCGGGTTTACGAGGAAATCCCAGCCATGTATCGCCAGGCGTTTTTGTCGCGCCTCAAGATCATGTCCAAACTGGACATCGCCGAAAAACGCCTGCCCCAGGACGGGAAAATCAAAATGAAGTACGGCAAAAACGAAGTCGAGTTCCGCGTCGCCACCTGTCCCACCGTCGGCAACAACGAAGACGCCGTCTTGCGTATCCTGGCCGCCAGCAAGCCCATTCCGCTGGACAAAATGAATTTCTCCGAACGCAACCTGACCTTGCTCAAGGAAAAAATATCCAAACCTTACGGCCTGGTTCTCGTCGTCGGCCCCACGGGATCGGGTAAAACCACCACGCTCCATTCCGCGCTGGGGCATATCAACGTCCCCGACAGGAAAATATGGACCGCGGAAGACCCCGTGGAAATCACCCAGAAGGGCTTGCGCCAGGTGCAGATGCAAGACAAGATCGGGCTGAACTTCGCCCGCGCCATGCGGTCTTTCCTGCGCTGTGATCCAGACGTCATCATGGTCGGTGAAATGCGCGACGCCGAAACCTGCGCCATCGGGCTGGAAGCGTCCCTGACCGGGCATCTCGTATTCAGCACCCTGCACACCAACTCCGCGCCGGAAACCATCACCCGCCTGCTCGACATGGGGATGAATCCCCTCAACTTCGCCGATGCCCTGTTGTTGATTCTCGCCCAGAGGCTAGTGCGCACCCTTTGCAAAAATTGCAAGAAAGCCTATCATCCCAGCCGCGAGGAATTCGATATCCTGGTGGGGGAATACGGCAAGGACGAATTCCCCGCCCTGGGAATCGAATACACCGACGACCTGACCCTCAACAAAGCCGTCGGGTGCGAAAAGTGCATGAACACCGGCTACGCGGGCCGCACCGGCCTGCATGAACTGCTGGAGGGAACCAACGTCATGAAAAACATGATCATGAAAAAGGACCTGATCGACGACCTCCGCGAACAAGCCATCCGGGACGGCATGACCACCCTGAAACAAGACGGCATCTGGAAAATCTTCAAGGGCCAGTGCGACCTCAAGCAAGTACAGGCCGTCTGCATCGTTTAGCCATCACCCCGCGAGAAAATCAATCCCCACCTGTGTTTGCCGCCCGGAATATGATATCTTTGATCGGCGGCAGTTCCTCTTTTTCAAAATCCAGGGTTCCTGGCCGCCTGTCGCGCACCGGAATGCGCGGAGGGCCGTGCTCCTGAAAAAACCAGGGAAAGCGCCTCCAGAAGAGTTCGACGTTATGAAAATAGCCCTTCATTTGTTCGTTGCATTCGTTTTGATCTTTTGCCTGGCTCGCACGGCCCAGTCGGATGATCTTGCCGACCTGAAAAAACAACTATCGGTATTGGAAAAGAAAGTCGACGTCCTGGAAAGAAAAAGGAACAAGAAAAAGAAATCACAAGCACATCAAAAAGCGCTGGAACAAAAAGTTCGGCAATTGGAGGAAGAGGTTTCTTTTTTACAGGAACAGCAAGAAACATTTTTACAGAAAATCGAACGGAGAATTAAATTAAACCTGTACGGCACCTTGAAATTCGAGGATTTCGCGAATGCGGATTCCACATTTGATGCCAGGAACATAGAACTTTTCGTCGATGCCAACATTACCGACCGGCTCCGGGGATTTACCGAAATAGAGTTTGAGAGAACCGCCACGACCCATGCCGGTTCCCGGGAAGGTGAGGTAGAGATCGAACAGGGATGGATTGAATACAACATCAATCCCTATTTCAACCCCCGCTTCGGCGTGATTCTGGTTCCTTTCGGCAAGTTCAACCTGGAGCATTTCGACCCTTTCCGGGACCTGACGGACCGGCCCATTGCGATGCGGCGGGTTATCCCGACAACCTGGAGTGAAGCGGGGGCCGGCTTCACGGGCGACGCTTTCCCGGGCCACCGCCTGCCGGAACCCTTCAACAATTTCACCATCAACTACCAGTTTTACTTCATCAACGGACTCACCGACGACCTGGACGACACCGGCACGCGAAATGCCCGGGGATCGTTTAAAACCGACACCAACAACAACAAGGCGATTGTCGGCCGCATCGGTCTCTCACCGTTTTCCGATCAGGAAATCGGCATCAGCGGATATTACGGGGAGTACAACGACAAAGGGAAGAATATCTTTGGCGTTGACGTTGACTGGGATTTCAGTTCAGGCCCCTGGGAATTGATAGGCGAATACGCCTTTTTCAATCTCGAAAAAGGGTTTCAGAAGAACAATCCCGCCCAGACCGTGCCGGAAACCCTGAGCGGCGGCTACGTCCAGGTCAATTATCATTTTTGGTTTGACGTTTTGAACAGTACTTTTCTGGGCAGAAATTTCAGCGCCCCCACCTTTACCGCCATCGTCCGATACGGCGAGGCCCGGATTGACGATGACGGCGACCCCGGAACGGGCGACAACGATGAGAGTCGCTTGACGATAGGCTTCAATTACCGGCCGGTCGAACCCTTTGCTTTCAAAATCGAATATCAGCTTAACCAGACGGACCACGAGGTCCTGGAACGCGGCAACAACAACGGATTCGTCGCTTCGGTTTCAGCCGCTTTTTGAGGAACCGGCAACATCAAATGAAAAAAACGATCGTTTTCATTTTTTTGATATCGCTTTGTCCCGCGCCCCCGTCCTGGGCTTCCGAACCGGAACCGATCGCTATTCTGGTCAACAAACTCATCAATGTCACCAACCTTTCCATGGGCGAGCTGGCAAAAATTTACAAGGGCCAAATCGTCAAATGGCCCGACGGGCAAAGAATATTCGTCATCAACCGGCCGCTCAACTCAAGGATCAGAGCCCGCTTCTACAAAGTCGTGCTGAAATCCAAACCGGGTAAGGAATTCATTATGCCCGATTCGCCGTTGCCTTTTAAAACCCTGTCGTCAAAATCATCCTTCGGCGCCAGAAGGCTGGTGTACAGCATCCCCAACGCCATCGGTTATATCTATTTGAGCGAAATCGGCGATGAAGACCAGGTCATCAGGATTGACGGCGCCTTGCCGGGCGAAAAGAATTACAAACTCAAGTGAGGCGCCTGACCGAAAAGCGCGTATTGTCGACTGATTTTCCGCGGCATACAACGGGGCTCGCATGAAGCTCAAATTATCCATTCAAACAAAACTGTTGATCTGTTTTCTCCTGCTCTCTTTGTCGCCTATAGCGATAATGACCCTCGTAACATACGACAGCGGCCAGAAATTCCTGAAAAGGAGTATCGGTTTAAACCTGCAGGAGCTGGCGTTTCAAACAATCGACAAAATCGACCGTTTGCTGTTTAACGCAAAAGAAGACATCCAGGCCTGGTCTTCCATGGAGGTTATGCAGAGCCTCACGGCTGGCGATCCCGAAGGCCGAATCACGAATGTCCTGACGAAGTTGAAAAAAAAATACGGGATTTATTCGGGAATTTTTTGTATAAACGCTAAGGGAGAAATTATCGCTTCCAGCAATCCCGGGACCATCGGCGTCGATGTTTCCGGGAAGCAATGGTTTAAAGAGGCCGCCGGCAAACGGCAGGTTCTGGTTAAGGATTTGCGAAAATCCGGCCTGGTGGGAGGTTTCGCCCTGGACTTCACCGCCCCGATTTTCGACTCTCGGGAGCGGAGAAACGTGATTGGCTTTCTGTCGTCGCGGCTGAACTGGAGCGAGCTTTTTGAAATCACCAACTCCGTGAAGGTCAGCACAAAAGGGCAAACTCCCTCCGGGTATACCCTGTTGATAAACAAACAAGGGTTCGTCATCTCCGGCCCCGGCTTCATCCTGGAAGATGAAGGCAACAAGGAAAGGTTATCCGACAAAAATTTAATTTCTCTTGGGTTTCAATCGGCCAAACTCGCCCTCCAGGGCCAAAAGGGATTCCTGATCGAGTACAATCCAAGCGGGGAAAAAATACTGGCAGGTTATGCCGGGTCAAAAGGTTACCGGGAGTTCGGGGGATTTGGCTGGGGGGTTTTGATTCTGCACGAAGCGCGTGAAGCGTTTTCGGTCGTCACAAAACTTAAAAACATTTTTATCGGCATGGGCGTCATCATCAGTTTGTTCAGCGTGTTGCTGGCGCTGTTCATCGCCGGGAGGATCAGTATCCCCATTCGCAAACTCACGGATGCCGCCAACGAGATTTCCATGGATTATCCGTCCAAGCCTCTCGAGATCACATCGGGCGACGAAATAGGACAGCTCGGGCAAACCTTCAACAAAATGAACCGGTACCTGAAACGCTACAAAGAGGAACAGGCAAAGCTGATTACGGAATTGAAGAACAAAAATACCGAGATGAAACAATTCACCTACACCATTTCTCATGACCTGAAAAGCCCCCTCGTGACCATCAGCGGGTTTGTCGCCCTGCTGGAAAAAGATGCGGCCGCCGCGAATTTTGACTATATGAAGAGGGATGTCGAGCGCATCACCGCCGCCACGCGCAAGATGAAACAACAACTGGACGAACTGCTCGAGTTCATCCGAATCGGCCGCGTTCCCCATTCCCCGGAAGAGATTGCCCTCGGAGACCTGGCGCGCGAAGCGGTGGACCGGGTCGCCGGTCAAATTTTAAAACGGGGAGCGCAAGTCGTCATACCTTCCGAACTGCCATTGATCTTCGGCGACAAATCCCGGCTCCTCAATGTCATGCAAAACCTGATTTCCAACGCCGTTAAATATATGGGCGACCAACCCCAGCCGCGCATCGAAATCGGAGCTGAAAAAAACGGCCGGAACATCGTCTGGTACGTTAAAGACAACGGCATGGGAATTGACCCCCAGTATCACCAAAAAGTTTTCAGCCTATTTGAAAAACTGGAACCCCACACCGAAGGCGTCGGTATGGGACTGGCCATTGTGAAACGGATTATTGAATCCCATGGCGGGCGCGTCTGGATCGAGTCCGATGGGCAGGAAAAAGGCGCCATTTTTTATATTTCCCTCCCCTCTCCAAAAACTTTGTCTCGCGAGGAGTAACACCATGATGCAGGGAGAACCTTTGACGATTTTGCTCATTGAGGACGACGACGCCCAGGCCGAGCTTGTCATGCGAAATTTGGAAAATAACCGGATGGCCAACCGGGTCCTGCGGTTTTCCGATGGCGAGCAGGCCCTGGATTATCTTTTCCAGTGGGATGCCGAAGATCCCACCCATCGCCCACCGCCGCACCTGATCCTTTTGGACCTTCGCCTGCCCAAGGTGGACGGCCTGGACGTCCTCAAGGAAATAAGAAGCTCCAAGCTACTGGCAAAAACTCCGGTCATCGTCCTCACGGTTTCCGAGGCGGCGGAAGACATCGGCAGAGCGTATGAGCAAAAAGCGAACAACTACCTGGTCAAACCCTTCTCTTTTGAAAAGTTCAGTGAAATACTGAATGAGATGGGCTTCTACTGGCTGGCTTGGACCCGTCCCCCCTGGCCCGACAAAAAGCCTTGACCCACCGCCGCACATCCCAACACATTAAACGGCGTCTTTCAGCCAACGGGACTGGGCGCCGAGGGCGCGCTGAATGATCATTTTGTTACGTTGCTTCTTGTCGCGGACGCGCGTTTCCTGGCCGAGGAACAAGCCGAAGTTGATGTTCATCGGCTGGTAAGGACCTTTTTTCTTTTCGGTGACGTGGTTGAGCAACGCGCCGATGGCCGTCTCCGGTGGCGGCGGAGCAAAGTCCCCGCCGTTGAGTTTCCCGATGGCGCTCAACCCGGCAATGGCCCCCATGGCGCAGGATTCCACATAGCCCTCCACACCGACAATCTGTCCGGCAAAGTAAATGCCCGGATGCGCCTTGACGCTCAAGTTCCGGGTCAGCAAATCCGGCGTGTTGATGAACGTGTTCCGGTGGATGGCGCCGTAGCGGAAAAATTCCGCGTTTTCCAGGCCCGGGATCATTTTGAAAATCCGTTTCTGCTCGGGGTAAGTCAACTTGGTTTGAAACCCAACCAGGTTGTACGCCGTCCCTTCCTTGTTTTCCCGGCGCAGTTGCACCACCGCGTGGAACCGCTCGCCGGTTTCCGGATGGAGCAGTCCCACCGGCTTCAAGGGCCCGAAGGCAAGGGTTTGTTCCCCGCGCAGAGCCAGTTCTTCGACAGGCATACAGCCTTCGAAATAGAGAGGCTTTTCGAAGGATTTCAAGGGCACCTTCTCGGCGTGGCAAAGTTCATGGACAAACTTGCCGTACTGCTCCCTGTTCATGGGACAGTTCAGGTAATCCTTGTCGCCCTTGTCGTACCGCGAGGCAAAAAACGCACTTTGATAATCAATGGTGTTGGCATCGACGATGGGAGAAAGCGCATCGTAAAAATAAAGGTAGTCCTGGCCGATCAAATCGATGATTTGCCGGGACAAGTTTGGCGAGGTCAGGGGCCCGGTGGCAATAATCAGCGGACGGGCGGCGGGAATCTCCACCACCTCTTCCCGAACCAGCGTGATGTTGGGATGATCGAGGATGGCGCGTGTGATTTCGTCGGCAAACCGTTTGCGGTCAACGGCCAGGGCGGCGCCCGCCGGCACGGCATGGCGGTCCGCGGCGCGGATCACCAGGGAGTCCAGATTACGCAACTCCTCCTTCAGCAAAAAGGGCGCCGAACCGGGCAGGTTGGACCCCAGGGAATTGCTACACACCAACTCGGCGCAGTCGCCGGTTTTGTGAACGGGCGTGGCGGTTTGCGGCCGCATTTCGTGCAAAATCACGCGAACGCCCCGCTGGGCGGCCTGCCAGGCCGCTTCCGAACCCGCAAGCCCGGCGCCGATGATGGTCAAGGGAGTACTCATAAAAACCCGCTCAAGCCGCTTCGCCGGTTCTTTTGAATCCACACCCTTCGCGTACGCAGATGATCGACTTGCCCTGATCTTTTTTCCATTTTTCGACCAGGTACGGCGCCCGGCATTCCGGACAACTCTCGGCCACGGGTTTGTCCCACGAGGTGAACTTGCAGTCGGGATACTTGCTACACCCGTAAAAGGTCCGGCCTTTTTTCGAGCGGCGCTGGGAAATGTACCCGCCGCAACCCGATTCCGGACAATCCACGCCCAGGCTGATGGGTTTGGTGAACTTGCAATCGGGATAAGTGGAGCAGGCAATGAATTTGCCGAACCGGCCCATTTTCACGACCAGAGGAGAATCGCACTGGTCGCACTTGCCGTCAACTTCTTCCGTAACCGCCGGCTGGCCGTCACCGGATTCCCTGGAAAGTTGCCGGGTTGTTTTGCAGTCGGGATACCCCGTACAAGCCATGAATTTGCCGAACCGGCCGCGCTTGATGACCATGGGTTTACTGCATTTCGGACACATCTCGTCGGTTTCCTCAACCTCGGCCTTGACGTTCCGCATTTTTTGTTCCGCTTCTTTCAGGTCCTTCTCGAACGGCACGTAAAACTCTTTCAAGGCATCCACCCACTCGGTTTTCCCCTCCTCCACCAGGTCCAGCTTGGTTTCCATGTTGGCGGTGAACTCCGTGGTCAGGATATCGGGGAAATTTTCGACCAGCAAATCGGTCACCAAAACACCCAATTCGGTAGGGACGAGTTTTTTCTCCTCGTTTTTCACATATTCCCTGTCCTTGATGACGCTGATGATCGGCGCATAGGTGCTGGGCCTGCCCACCCCTTTCTCCTCAAGCGTTTTGACCAGCGCGGCTTCGCTGTACCGGGGCGGCGGTTGCGTAAAATGTTGCTCAGGGGTGATTTTCAGCAATTTTAAAATGTTATCCTCTTCCAGCGAGGGCAAAAGTTTGTCGTCCGGGTTCTCCTTGTAACCGATCAAAAAACCCGGAAACTTGAGAACGGAACCATTGGCCCGAAAGAGGCAGGTCTCGGAGTAAATATAAAACTGGGTGGCTTCAAAAATCGCGGGCACCATCTGGCAGGCAACAAAACGGGACCAAATCAGCTCGTACAGGCGGAACAGGTCCCGCTCCAGAAACGGCTTGACGAATTGCGGATCCAGGGAAACGTCGGTGGTGCGAATGGCTTCATGCGCCTCCTGGGCGGACTTTTTGCTTTTATAAAAATTCGCGGCGCCAGGCAGATACTCCCCGCCATAACGGGTCGGGATATAATCCCGAACCTGCATCAACGCTTCATCCGACAGGCGCGTCGAATCGGTCCGCATATAAGTAATTAACCCCACAGTTCCCTTGTCGCCCAGCGGCACGCCTTCATACAGCCTTTGCGCCAGCATCATGGTTTTTTTAGGAGAAAAGCCCAGTTTGCTGGAGGCTTCCTGTTGCAACGTACTGGTAATGAAAGGCGGCAACGGGTTGCGCTTTCTTTCCTTGCGCGTGATCTTTTTAAGAACGAACTCCTTGCCCTCAATTTTTTTCAGGATGGCATCCGCTTCATTCTGGTTGTGGATTTCGGCTTTTTCCTCGTCAACTTGTGCCAGCTTGGCCTCAAAAGCAGGCGCAACGGGCCCTTCCAGTTGGGCGGTGATGCTCCAATATTCTTCCGGCTTGAAAGCCTGGATTTCCTTTTCCCGGTCGCAAACGATCCGCAGAGCCACCGACTGGACACGTCCGGCGCTCAGGCCCCGTTGCACCTTTTTCCACAAAAGCGGGCTGATCTTGTATCCGACCAGCCGGTCGAGAATGCGCCGCGCCTGTTGGGCATTGACGCGATTAACGTTGAGTTCAGTGGGATGCGAGATGGCGTAGTTCACGGCTTTTTTCGTGATTTCATTGAACGAAACGCGATAAATTTTTCCCTTACTGCATTTAACCACTTCCTCCTCGATATGATGGGCAATCGCCTCGCCCTCCCGGTCCGGGTCAGGAGCAAGATAGATGTTATCGGCTTGCTTGGCGGCTTTCTTCAAATCTCCAAGCACCTTTCCCTTGCCCCGGATGGTGATATAACTCGGCGCAAAATCGTTGTCCACATCCACCCCCAGCTTTTTCTTGGGCAGGTCCTTGATGTGGCCTACGGACGCTTTAATAATAAAATCTTTGCCGACAATTTTTTTCAGCGTCTGAACTTTCGCCGGGGACTCCACAATCAACAGGGATTTAGCCATAACACCTCAAAGGATTTTCGCTCAATGACAATTGGAAACAAACATTTTTCCTTCTTTTTGCCGGATCAAGCCTCTCAATTCCAACTGGGTTAGTGTAGCGGAAACAACCGCCGGTGACAATCGGCTGTTTTCGATAAGCGTTTCGATATGCTTTTCTTCCAACGCGAGAAGAGACATCAGGTTTTGTTCTTTTTCGGACAGCCCGATGCTGTCGGCGTTTGTCTTTTTTTCATTGACAATGGGAGAAGCTTTCAGCAACGCCCGAATGGAATCCGGCAGTTCCTCGACAACCGCATCCGCGCCATCCACCAGTTTGGCTCCCAGTTTTACCAGATGATTCGCTCCCCGGCTTTTCGGGGAGTAAATATTTCCCGGCACCGCAAAAACCTCTCTGCCCTGGTCCAACGCAAACTGTGCAGTAATCAACGCGCCACTTTTGACCCCGGCTTCAATGATAAGCGTTCCCAGGGACAAGCCGCTGATGACCCGGTTGCGAGCCGGGAAATTGTTTTTATCCGGCCGCATGGAAATGGGAAACTCGGAAACGAGGGTCCCATGTTCCGCGATCTGCTGTCTCAAACGGCCGTTTTCCGGCGGATACGTATGCGACAGGCCGCAACCCAGCACGGCAATGGTCTGCCCTCCCGCCTTGATGGTGCTTTGATGGCAAACCGTATCAATGCCGCGCGCCATACCGCTGACAATGACCATGCCCCGCGCCGCCAAATCGCCGCAGATTCTCTCGGCAACCAGTTTCCCGTAACTGGTTGCCAGGCGGGTGCCCACCACGGCAACCGCCACCGGATACTTCGCCAGGGGACTACCCTGATAGTATAAAACCGGCGGCGGATCATAAATCAATTTCAACAAATACGGATATTCCGGCGAAGCCAGCGTCACGATTCGCAGGTCCAGCTTTTCCGCCAAACGAAACTCGCGCTCTATATTTCTTTCGAGATCGAAATTTAAAATTTCCGCGGCGATTTTTTCGCCGATGCCGTTCACTTGCGTCAATTCCCGGACGCTGGCGCGAAACACATTGCCGACCAAACCGAAATGGCGCAACAGGCGGGCGAACAACGTTTTCCCGACCCCCAACACCATATTCAGCGCAACCCAGTATTTCAGTTCGTCCATGACGCGGATTTTCATTTGGTTGAAGGAGCGCGGCGCTTTGCGTCTTAACCCATCTCGTATAACAGGTTAGGGAATGATCGGCAAGCGAAAATTGGCGGGCAAAGGCCGCAAGGCAGGGACGAACTTCAGCGAGCGGAAGGCAGTTGTTCTATCTTGTGCATATCGGCAACCGCCATGTTGAAATTATAAATCGTTTCGTAAAAACCTTTCAGCACCCGCGTATAAATGATCAGAGCCTCGAAGAGGTCCTTGGAATCGCCGATGCCAAAATCGTAATTGGCCACCTCGGTGACCAGCAGGGCGCGGGTTATTTTTTTGATCTTTCCGGCCAGATTCATTTTCTCCCGGGCTTCGTTCACATGGATTAAAGCTTTCCGCAGGTCAAACTCTTTCTCCCCGGAAACGGTTTGCGGGTCGCCGCCGGGATTTCGTCCCTCCAGGTATTCCTTGAACAAAACAAAGGGGAAATCCACCGGGCGAATCTTTTTTTCCGCCATGGGGGTTTCGGAGGTGATTTCCCAGCCCATCAGTCTCCCAAGCGAAAGCCGCGCCAACTCCATATCGGCTTTCAACCCGGCGATATCGTTTTCCGTACCGGCCAAACCAAGCTTCAACTTGGTGATACTGGACTGCGAGACGTCATCATCTCCCGCCTCGTATTTTTCTTCCGCCTTGGTAAGGGCCTTTTCAAAATGCCCCTTAACCTCTTCCGCGATCTTGAGTTGTTCCCTTTTGAAAAGAATCTGATAATAAAACTGTTTGACCTGGTTCTCAATTTCCACGCGAGAAGGAAGATTGTTCCGGCCCGGGTTTTCCGAAACCGATTCCAAATTCTTAAAAACGATTTGCAAGGTATCCGCCAGAGGTGGAATAGGTTTGACCTCTTTTTTCCCGGCGGCAAGGGCAAGCGGAAAAACGCCCGATAAACTCCAGAGAATCGACGCAAGAAGACACATCAGAATCCGGCGGAATGCTCTGCGGTTGTCTTGCAATGCTTTTTTGGACCGTTTTAGCGTCTGGATTCTCAAACGGGAAACTCTCACCAGTCTTTCAAAAATCTTTCAAACCGGTTTGGTTTGGGAGGGATCAATCGGAAATGATACCAAAAGGGGACACTGAACACCCTAAAAAGAGGTCTTGATGGCAACCAAGAAATTTAAACTCTTTTAATGGAACAGCCCCAAGCGGGACTCGCGTTCAGTGCCCCCAATTGGATGAAGTGAATTTAGCATATGCCCACCCTTGTGTCAATAGAGTTTTGGGCGGAGCCGCCCCGCCCTGCCCACAAAAATTATACATAATGACAATAAAATCAATTAGTTATAATAATAGCCCTCTTTGCGCCATTCCTTATCCATTAGCATAAACGCTTACCTATCAATAAGTTATATTTTTTTGACTTTTTGCGGCAAAAAGCAGGGCAAACGACGGCGCTCCCCGTGAACATTTAACCATTTAGCATTATTTTTCAATTAGTTATACGAAAATTAGGGGAGAAACTCAAAGGGCACGGGAATAAAGGTAACAACAAAGATCACGATGGAAAATACCCCCATCATCCTGTGATTTTTCGCCAGTATAACGGAATCGTCAATCACCGGCGCATGTTTGAATCCGAACAAAGCTATGACCAAAGCCCAAAGCCACCAGCCGTTCCAAAAATATCCCAGGGGAAACAACAAAACAAAAAATAATCTGGACACAACATCGCATTTGTCGCCGAACATGGCATAAATAATATGCCCGCCGTCCAACTGGCCGATGGGCAACAAGTTAAAAGCCGTGACCAGCAACCCGATCCATCCGGCAAAAGCCACCGGATGCAGTTCGATATTGAACTCGGTGGACGAGACCCCAACACCCAGGATGATCTTGGAAAACAGTTCCAGCACAATCGAACTGCCGAATGTCATGCCGGAGAAATCCGCGGCGGGAGCCACATTGGAGAGGTACAGGCCGACGATCAAAGTCGGCACCGCCACAATGAATCCGGCTATGGGCCCGGCGGCGCCGATTTCCATGAGAACGCGGCGGTTGGGAATGGGGTCCTTTATCTGAATGAAAGCGCCGAACGTTCCGGCGATAAAAATCGGCGGCGCGGGAATGAAAAAAGGCAGTGTGGCGTTCACCCGGTTTTTTCTGCTGGCCCAGTAGTGGCCGAACTCGTGCGCGCCCAGAATACCGATCAGGCTTATGGCAAACAAAATTCCGCCCGCCAGAAACGTGGTGAACAAGGTGGCCGCCAGCAGGCCGTAGAATACCAGCCAGGGTCTCCAGCCCAGCGGCGGCCGTTGCGGCAACGCGCCCTCTTTTCCCGGATCAAGGATGTCTGCCGAGAAAGGACCCGGCGTGGGCGGCTCTCGGTATGAACGGTCCATATCAATCCGGATTCTCTGCCGGTAGCGGTTTGTGGGTGAATTTGCGCGCCTTCTCGCCGCTATATTGGGCAACGGTTTGGCCGTTGCCGATGAGTTTGAATTTGTAAATAATCAATCCTTCCAGCCCCACCGGCCCGCGAGCGTGGGTCTTGTTGGTGCTGATGCCGACCTCCGCCCCCAACCCGTAACGAAACCCGTCGGCAAAGCGCGTTGAGGCATTCCACATCACGCTGGCGGAATCCACTTCGTTCAAAAACCGTTCGGCATCCTCCCGGTTCTCGGTGATGATGCTGTCCGTATGGCCGGAGCCGTGCCGGTTGATATGCCGAATCGCCTCGTCCAGGTCGGTCACGGTTTTGACCGACAACTTCAGGTCATTGTATTCGGTGTCCCAATCACTTTCCTCAGCCGCCTTGATTTGCGGCAACAGCCGGCAGGTGGCCGGACAGCCCACCAGCTCCACATGCTCCCGCTGGAACCGCTCAAACAGGGCCGGCAGGATTTTGGGCGCAATGTCACGGTGAATCAAAAGAGTCTCCATGGCGTTGCAGGCGGCGGGGTACTGAAGCTTTGCGTCCAGGACGACGGACAACGCCTTGTCGATTTCCGCGGCCCGGTCGACATAGCCGTGACAGATACCCTCGGAATGCCCCAAAACGGGAATGCGGGTATGGTCCTGAATGTAGCGCACAAAGCGGTTGCTTCCGCGGGGAATGATCAGGTTGATCGTTTCATCTTCTTTCAGCATCTCCGCCACTTCCGACCGGGTTTCGATCATTTGAATCGCCGTTTGCGGAACGCCGTCAACGCCTCCGGCGGCCCCGGTCAGCAAGGACACGATCAGTTTGTTGGAATGCCGCGCCTCACTGCCGCCCTTCAAGACAACGGCGTTGCCGGATTTCAGGCACAGGGAGGCAATCTGCGGAACGGCATCCGGACGCGACTCAAATATGGCCCCGATGACGCCGATGGGGCAGGACTCCCGATACAAGATCAACCCCTGGTCCATTTCCATGACCGACAACCGGCGGCCCACCGGGTCGGGTAACGCGGCAACACTTCGGATACCCTCCGCCATGCCTTGCACCTTTGCCTCATTCAACGCCAGGCGGGCAACCAGGGGGCCGGCCAGGTTTTCCTGTTTGGCGGATTCCAGGTCCAGCCGGTTCGCCTCCAGAATTTCGGCCCGGTTTGCTTCCAGAGCCGACGCCATGGCGCACAGCGCGGCATTCCTCACCTCGCCGGAAAGACGCGCCAGCTCCAGGGAAGCGGTTTTAGCGGCGGCGGCTATTTGCGATACGTTTGAAGATCCCATTTCGTTTCTCGACTAAAGGACACAGCCTGCAATAATGCCCCGAATGGTTGAAAAGCCTGCGTCAGCGGACAACAATCTGTCTTTTGCCTTCCTTATTGTATTTGAACACCGCCCGCAAGGTGGCCTCACCCAGCGGGTTGAGCGTCAGGTCGAGCAATTTCATTTTGGGAAAGTTCGGCGACTGGATGATCGCCACCGCTCCCGCGTCGGTAATGGCGTTTTGCCCTACGTAAAGCGCGGCCAGGTTCTGGAAGTTTCCGGACCGCGCAAGGGCCATGATGCCCTCATCGCCGATTTCATTTCTAAAAAGACCCAGCGTTTCCAAATGCGGAAAATTTTTCGATGCCGCAATCACGGCGGCGCCCGCCAGGGTGATAAAGTTATCATTGAGCAAGAGAGTTTTCAATTCCCGAAAGTTGCCGGACCGCGCCATCAGTTCCAGCCCGTCGTCGCCGATTTCGTTTGCCCACAGCTTCAAGGTTTTCAAATGGCGCAGATACGGGGACTCGGCAAGCGCCTTGACACCCAAATCGCCGACTGCGTTGCCCCACAAATCAAGATGATTCAGATTGGCGAGATATTTCGACCGGGCCAGCGCCTTGATTCCCGGATACTGGATTTTGTTTCCCTGTAACGAAAGGCTGACGACGCCTTCGAGGACTTTCATTTTGGCCAGCTGTTTGGCGCCGTCCGGACCGATGCGCGCCCCGCCCAGGTCCAGGGTTTGCCCGTCCCGGCTCAAGCGGCTTTGCACAAGTTCGGCCATGTCCTGCGCCACGGCGGACCAGGGATAAAAAACCACAACCACAAGGATCAACTTCGATAAAAACCACATATCAGCCAAAAGGGAAAGGGGTTGCTTTTTCACGTTAACAAATATTTAAAAATTGTGTAGATAATTTTAATCCCGGCTTTCACGGTGCCGGAAACGGTGCCGGTGATTTTTGAAACCCCCACCCTTTTGCGATAACGGACGGGAACCTCGCGGATGCGCAAACCATGCCGCACCGCCTTGATTTGCATCTCCACGGTCCAGCCAAAATTCGTATCCCTCATGCCGATAGCCTTCAGCGACTCATAGCGGATGGCGCGGAACGGCCCCAGGTCGGTGAAAGAATATCCGCCAAAAAACAACCGCACCAGAAAGACGGCCAACCGGTTGCCGTACCGGGCCTGCGGCAACAGGGCCTGCCGGCTTTCATGCAGAATCATGCGGCTACCCACGACAAAATCCGCCTCGTCGGCGGCAATAGGCGCGACCAGTTGCGTCAGCTCTTCCGGGTAATCGCTGTAATCCGCATCAAGAAAAACCACGATATCCGGATGACCCAGTTCGCCGATGCCTTTCAAGCAGGCGCTTCCATATCCCCGCCTGTTTTCCCGCGCCACTTTCGCCCCGTTTTCCCGGGCCACGCGGGCCGTGCCGTCGCTGGAAGCGTTGTCAACGACAATCACCTCGTAAACCGAAGGCAAGTCGCGCAAAACCAGCGGAAGCGACTTTTCCTCATTATAAGCGGGAATAATAACGGAAACTTTCGGAGGCATCGTACCGTCAAGATTAACCGAAAGCAAGCCGCAAGGGAAGCCCGCGGACGGCAGACGGAGCGGTTAAAAACATCGGCAAATAGCAAACTGTCTTACGAAGTTTTTCGGCTATAACGCCGTGCCCTGGCTTGCTCCAGGTCCCGCAACGTCACCTGGACGCAACGGTCGGAAAAAAGCATTGTCGAGCGGACAATTTGCTCAACCTTCATGGCAAATGGTTGCTGGCAGGAAAAAGGCGCGTTGGTAATGTAAGACAGCGTCTTTTTATAAAAGAAAATGATTTTAAAAATATTGGTGGGGTTATACGGAGGATTGCACTTGACGTTTTTCCCGGCCAGGGCAATCGCCGGAAAAAGAAAGAAAACGAAAACAACGAGCGGCAATATTTTTTTCATGGTCCGATGGACTTTCCCCCTCCCCAAACGGGGAGGGGAAACAGTCGATTGAGATTGTTTATCCCAATTTCACGGCAATAAAAATCGAGGAACCGTTGCGTTTTACCAACAGCAACACCGTGCCGCTCTTGACGTGGGCAATCAACCCCTTGTATTCCGCCAGACTGCGGACGGGCTTTCGGTTCACTTCGGCAATGACGTCGCCGCGGCGCAGTCCGGCTTCCGCCGCCGGCTCGCCAGGCTTGACGCTGGATACCAGCACTCCCTCGGTATCTTCCAAACTCAGCGACTGGGCCAGTTCGGGAGTGATATCCTGAACCTGCAGGCCGAGCGGGTCACCCAGCGAGGCCAGCCGACCCTCATCTTCCTTCAACAAGGCGATGGTGATGCTGAGCATCTTGTTTTTGCCATCACGGATCACTTCCACCTCAACCGGTTTTCCGGGAGGAGTTCCGGCCACCACCTTGGGCAGGTTTTCCATCTTTTTGATTTCATGGTTATCGAATTTTATAATCACGTCCCCGCGCTTGACTCCCGCGGCAGAGGCGGGGCTGTTGGGAATGACATCGCCCACCAGGGCGCCGTCCTTTTGCGCCAGGCCGAAGGACTTTTGCAGTTCCGGCGTGATTTTCTGGATCATGACTCCCAGCCAGCCGCGGGTAACTTTCCCCTCTTTCTTGAGGTGCTTGAGAATACCCTTGGCGAGGTTGATCGGAATGGCAAACCCGATGCCGACATTGCCGCCGGTGTTTCCGGAAAGAATGGCGGTATTCATTCCCACCACTTCTCCATTCATGTTGATCAAGGGCCCGCCGCTGTTGCCGGGATTGATCGAAGCATCGGTCTGGATGAATTCGTCATACGGTCCCGCGCCGATATTGCGGCCCTTGGCGCTGACCACGCCGACGGTCACGGTATGGCTCAGGCCAAAAGGATTGCCGATGGCAACGACCCATTCCCCCACTTCCAGCTTATCCGAATCCCCCATTCGCAAATAAGGCAGGGGGCCCTTATCATCCTTGTCGCGGATAAGTTTAAGCAACGCAATGTCCGTTTTTTTGTCGGTGCCGATCAATTCGGCTTTATATTCTTTTTCGTTCTCGAGTTTAATATTGATCTCCTCGGCGCCTTCCACCACATGGTTGTTGGTCATGACCAAACCTTCCGGGTCGATAATGAAACCCGAACCCGTGCCGCCACGAGGGGGTCTGCGGGGTCCGCGGGGACCAAAACCGCGAAACGGATCGGGCAGTCCCGGTATGCCAAAGTTCCGGGCCACTTCCTTGCGTTTGGTCTTCGTGCTGACATAAACAACGGCCGGATTTTCTTTCTTGGCGATTTCAACCACAATATTGCTACCTACGGGGTTAGGCCCGCCTGTAAAAGCGTCCGCCTGTTTCAAAACAGGCGAAAAACCGCTTTGCGTCCCTGAAGAGAACGGGAAGCCCATCAGCAAAAACAAGACAATTGCAGTGGAAACCGCAACGATTTTCTTAAACATTGAATACCTCCGATTAAGGGTTCAATTATATAAATTCCCAAATATTGAGCGGGTTCGCAATCATCTATAACCCATGATGCAATAATAGGGTTTCCAGATTAAACGAGGATTAAACAAACATTAAACCCCTTTAATCTTCTCTTTAATCCTATGCTTTAATCTTATCACAGGGGGAAATAGAAAGGAAAGGAATGCCGGCAAAGGCAGAAAAATTCTCGGCCCCCGCAAAACCGCATTCGCCATTCATCTGGCTGTCGGAGCAGGTGGGAAATACAAAACGCCCGAATACGGGCCGGCCGGAAAAGGCTTACTTTCTGACCAGGCCCTCGCGATACTGATGATTAAAATCGCGCAGGCTGATGTAGGGGTCAACGGCGCTTTCCTTCAGGTCGTCATACGCATCCAGATTGAAGGACGTTTCGTTGGTGATGTTGGTGAAGGTAATTCCCGTGCCGACCGCAAAGGAAGGCGACACAAAAGTCGTGGGGTTCAACAGCGTATCCACCACCGTGCCCATGGCGTTTCTCCCGGAAGAAGGGCCCAAAAGCGGTAAAACGATATAAGGGCCGGTGGGTACGCCGTGATGGCCCAGGGCCTGGTCAAAATCCTCATCCACGGGTTCGATGTCAAACTTGCTTGCCACGTCGAACAATCCGCCCAGCCCAACCGTAGTGTTGATAATCAAACGGCTCAGCACGCGGCCGGTTTTGTCCATATCGCCCTGAACAACGCTACTGACGAAATTGACCGGGCTACGGACATTCAGAAACAAATTTTTAATCGCTAAACGAACCGGCTCGGGAACCACTTTTGTGTAACCCGTGGCGATCGGTTTGAGCACATACGTGTACGCCTTGTCGTTTACGTTGAACATGAAGCGGTTGTAACCTTCGTAAGGATCATTGATAGCCGGGTACTCCGGCGTTTCCTCTGCAAAGGGGTCTTCCAGGTCCTCGAAACTGTCGTCCAAACCCTCTTCATCAAGCTCATCGCCGGCGACGGCATCTCCGCCCTCTTTCTCCGTTGCATCGCCGGAAGTCTTCTGCTCCATCGAAATATTGACTTCCTTGCTTTGCGTAAATTTCACTTTCCCCGAACTGTCTTTATGAAACGCATTTATGCCCTGGAAAGCATAAACGGAATCCTCGGAATCGAAGAAAAGATGATTGGCGCGCGAAACGCCGGGAGCGGCAAAAAACTGCAAGCAAAGACTGAAAAAAAACGTAGCGGATAAAATTCGGAAATAGTTTCGGTTCACTTCGAATGCCTCTCGAACAGGAAAATCAAGGTTGGAAATTTGTGATTGGCAACGAACTTCATACGATCAAAACAAGACCTGACTCGATTGGTAATATAACAAATATTGATTAAAAAGTCATTCAATTGTTTAGATTCAGCGGGTTGCGGCGCCTTCCGTGGAACCATGCCGGCCCGCCTTTCCCGTCCTTGCGCTTAGTCGGGAACCCAACCGTTTCCTTACTGCTTTCAAAAAAAATGACGGTTCTTCACGATGCCGGTTCGGGCATGGCCCGGCGGAGCCTCTCCAGAGAATCCGGAACCAGAGGGATATTGCGCTTGCGGGCGTCAAAAACCGTTTCCCAGGCCTTGGAGAATTGCCCGGTATGGTAATAGGAATCGACCAGCACGCCATACGCGGTTTCATTGAAGGGATTGATGTCCAGGGCCTTTCGCAGTTGATCAATGGCTTGCCGATACTCCCGCAATCCCGCCAGGGCGCCGCCCCAATAGGCATAAGCACTGCCGTTTTCGGGGTCCAGTTCGATCGCCGTTTGATATTTCGCAATGGCTTCCCGATACTTTTTTTGCATACTCAACGTGAGCCCCCAGTAAAGAAACGTTCTCGGCTGACGAGGGTCCAATCGTAAAGCCTGCCCAAACTTTTCGATAGCCTCATCCAGACGTTTCATTTTGACCAGGGAAATCCCCCACCAGGTGTAGGCCCGGGCGTTGTCTGGGTCCTTTTGGAGCACCTTGCGCGCCAAATCCGCCGCATCCTCGTGTTTTCCCATTGCGATCAACTCCCGCATGTCCTTTACCCCGCGGGCGGCGTCAAACGTTTTTTTCTGACGACGTTCGGCGGACGAGGCGGACTGTTTCATCCGGGTTGCGCGCTCCTGCGCCTGCCTGACCCCGGCTTTTTCGACCTCCATCTTTATGGATACATAAATGAATCCGAAAAAGACGAACAAACTGCACAAGCTCCACAACCATTTTATTTTCGTGGGCATTAACACCTCTTTTTGAAAACAGAAGCAAGCCGCGGCAAAGCCGGCCGCCGCTCACCAAATTTCATCGTAGTGTACGGGATTAATTGTCCATTGACCGCAACAATTTTTCGGCGTTGGCAATCAGCTTCTCGTCGCCCGGCACGGAACCCGCCAGACGAAGGAACCGTTTCAAATGTTTTTCGGCCCGGCCGGGTTTTCGCCGGCGGTAATGAATTCCCAGGTAATAATGCGCCAGGGCCAGATCGGGGTCCAAGGCGACGGCTGTTTCAAATTCCGCCAGGGCCTGCTCCATCCGCTTTTGAAACACATACGCCAGCCCCAAATAAACCCGGACTTCAGCATCGTGCGGGTGCCAATCATTAACCTTCCGCAAAACCCCTTCCGCCTCGGCGAAACGCCCGGTACGCAGATACAACTTCCCCAGGGCGATACTGCCGAAAATATAATACGGATTGAGCGCCAGGGTTTTCTTGTAGGCGGCCTCGGCCTCGGCGAAGCGCCCCAGGTCCAGGTAAACATTGCCTCTATTGAGCCAGGTCATTACATGCTCCGGGTCCAGCGCCAGAATTTTGGAATAAATCTCGAGCGCCCGCTCCCGCGAGCCCTGGTTAAACGCCTTGAGCGCCTGCTCCAGCAACACTTCGATCCGCGCCCGGCGCTTGATGCCGCCCACCTGGCTTTCGGAACGCTTCACCGCCAACATCTCACCCAACACCCGCTCGCGGGTGGCGGCATCGGCCCCGGAAAAATCCAGAAGGTCCGGGTCCACTTTAAAAAACGGCGTCATCTGCCGCACAAGAACCGCGCGCTCATCCTTATAGATATACCGCGGCGCCTGGAACTCCAGCAACAAATTGTCGTCGGTGTGTATCGGCGCGCCGCGGCTGAACTTTTTCAACCCCTCGGTGGAAACGGCCATGAGACTCATGAGGTCGCGGACATCGCCTACCCCAATCCCGCCCAGGTCCTTGCGTATCACCGGGTTGTCGTGCAAAAGCGCCTGAACTTTCGCGTAAGGAAGCCTGTAGGGCTCCTCCGACCCGATGAGCAGATAATCATCGCCGACAATCGATTCCCACATGCTGACATAAGGGAACACGGCGGCAAATGTCCCGGTCACCGATTTGAAATTGTCCGGCGACATATTGGTATGCACCCAGATACAGATGATTCCTCCGGGATTCAACCTTTTTTTTGACAAATCGAAAAACTCGCGCGTGAACAGCGCGCCCACACCGGAAATCCAGGGGTTGGAGGGTTCCGAAATGATCACATCATATTTTTTGTCCGTCAGCGCAATATGGTTGCGTCCATCCTCCAGAATCAGGCGCACCCGCCGGTCGTCCAGAGCGTGATGGTTGAACGGCGCGAAAAAGCGCGACCCGTCGATCACCGCTCCGGAGATTTCCACCAGGTCGACGGACTTGACGGGGAACTGCTCCACCGCGCCCAGGGTGACGCCGCTTCCCTGCCCGATCACCAAAACGGAATCCGGCCGCTTGTGAAAAAACAGCGGCAGGTAGCCGGACAACAACTGGGTGCGCATGTCCAGAGCCAGCGAGGCGTCGGTCTTGCCGTTCACCCGCAAAAAAATATTGCCCGAAACGGCAAGCTCCGTGGTCACCGTCACATGGAGTCCCTCGCGGTAAAAAAGAATTTTGTTGGTCTTGCGCAACGCCTCGTCCAAATCACCTATCCGGTACGGCATGAAAGAGCCGCTGGAGATGACGGCCTTGTCCCAGGCGGGCACCGCGCGCGCCCCCAGGAGACAAAGAATCAGCGCCGGCGGAAGAACGTACCGCTTGAACGCCGGCCCGGAAGCGAATAACAACAACACAACTCCCAGGACGATGTTGAGCCCGGCGGCGCCGAGAATCGAGTTTTGAATGCCCATCCAGGGGAGAAGGATAAACCCGCCGACGAACGATCCGAAAATCGCGCCGACGGTGTTGGCGGCATAAGCGTCAGCGACGCCGCGGCCCACGCGGGAAAGACTCCCCGCCACGATCTTGATGACAACGGGAAACTGACCGCCCATCAGGAACGTCGGCACGAAAAGAAAGGCGAAGATGATCAGAAAATGGCTCCACTGCACCAGGGCAAACTCCACCCCGAAGTTCTGATAGACCCAGCGGTTGAAAAGAGGAACGGAGCCCAGCAGGGGAAGCGTCGCAAAAGCGGACACGCCGATGCCCACTTGTAAAAGACCCAGCGCCTTGACCCGGTTGCCGAACAGCCCGCACAACCGGGAAAACACCGCCGCGCCCAGCGCCAACCCCAGAACAAAGGTGGTGACAATCAGGCTGAACGCATAAACCGAGGAGCCCAGCACCAGAGAGAAAATCCGGTTCCACGCCACCTGGTAAACCATCGCGGCAACGCCGGAAAAACCAAAGACCCACAGGATGAGCCGTCCTTGCCGTCCGGCCCCGCCCTCCCCCGCCGGGTTTTCCCGCGCAACCTCCGGAAGATTTTCGACCGCCGGTTGCCGGCCGCCGCCGCGGGCGCGTGAGACAAACAAAACAATCGTCAACGCAATGGCAATATTGACCACCGCCGCAAACCCAATGGTCGTGCGCAGGCCCAGCCAGGGCATCAGAACAAACGCGCTGGACAAAGCGCCCAGAACCGCGCCGAAAGTGTTGACCGCATACAACCCGCCGACATCCCTGCCGATGAACGCCGTATCCCTCGCCACAAACTTGCTCAAGGCGGGCAGAGTGGCGCCCATGAACGCCGTCGGCACCAACAGGATGACTCCGCAAACCAGAAACCGCAACGCGGCGGCCCGCGGATAGACGTCCTGGTAATGCGCGTAAATCCACTTGAACAGCGGCAGTGCCAGTTCGGTCAGCGCCGGGACAAAAAAACAGTACACGCCGATGCAGAACTCAAGGAAAGCGTACACCTTGAGCGGATCGAAGCCGCGGTCGATGAGCCGTCCGCCAAGAAAACTTCCCAGCGCCAGCCCTCCCATGAACGCCGTCAACACCGTGGCCACGGAATAATGCGTGTTGCCCATGACCAGCGTCAGCAGGCGCGTCCAGACCACCTCATAGATGAGGCCGGTAACGCCGGAGAGGAAAAAAAACAGGAAAACCCAGAATCGCGGTCGAAGGTTCTTCAAGACGGACAGAGGTTGGTTAATAAACAATCAGCCACAGATTAACATAGACGCGGGAGATCGCGAGAAACACCGACGGGTAAGATTACCATGTTTTGGCGGGAAGACGGACCGGCCTTTTGACGGCAATCGACGGGAAAAGCCGTAGGCCAATTGACGGAGATAGTGATAAAATAGAAAATCACGTCCGCGTGTTTGAGTTTTAATGAGCCGGGCAATTGCCGTCCCGGTGACGCAAGGGAGAAACCGCCAATGAACATTCTGCTACGGTTTTTAATCGTTTTCGTCATATTCCATGGCGCGCCGCTGGAGGGCAAGGAGTTGCGCGGCTTGTCGATGTACGGCCCCGAAGGATTGAAGTACAAGCCCGGCCAACCCTACGACTACGCCAACCCCGCCGCTCCCAAGGGCGGCCACCTGGTGCTGAGCGCGTTCGGCGCGTTTACCAAACTGAACCCGGTATCGCTGAAAGGCATCGGCGCGCCGGGCGTTATCGGCCTGGTGTTTCAAACCGCCATGGACAGTTCGTCGGACGACAACGAACCGTTCTCGCAGTACGGCGACCTGGTGGAAACCGTCGAACTGGCGGACGACCGCATGTCCATGATCTACAACATCCGCAAAAACGCCCGCTTCTCCGACGGCCATCCGGTCACCGCCGACGATTTCGTATTTTCCTGGGAACTGCTCAAGGACCCGGAATACCACCCGATCTTCAAGGAATATTTCAAGGACATCAAAACCGTCGAGAAACTCGACACCCACCGGGTAAAGTACCATTTCCGGATATACAATCAGGAACTGCCGCTGATCACCGGGCAGATGCGGATTTTTCCCAGGCACGTTTACGGCCAGCCGGGGAAATCCTTCGGTGCGGATTTCGACGAGATTGCCGTGGGTAGCGGGCCCTACGTCGTGGACAAATTCGAGTTCGGCAAATTCATCACCCTCAAGCGCAATGCCGACTGGTGGGGCAAGGACGTGCCCGTCAACCGCGGCCGGTACAATTACGACTTCATCACCTGGCGGATTTACCTCGACCCGGTCACCATGCGCGAGGCGTTCAAGGGCGGTGAATACGACGTGCAACCGGTGGGCAGTTCCCGCGACTGGGCGCTGGACTACCAGGGAGATTTCGTCAAGAGAGGGTACTACATCCGCGCCGAGATTCCGCACAAGCGGGTCGCCGGAATGCAAGGCTATGCCATGAACACGCGCAACGAAATTTTCGCGTCCCGCAAGGTGCGGGCGGCGGTGGCCATGGTCTTCGACTTTGAGTGGAGCAACAAAAACCTGTTCTACGGCCAATACACCCGCAACGAGGACTATTTCGACAATAACCCGGAAATGAAACCCGTCGGTCCGCCGCGCGGCGAAGTGAAGGCGCTCCTGGAAACCCTGCGAAAGAAATACGGCACCCAGGTTCCCAAAACGGCCCTGACCAGGCCCGTCGGCGCGCCCGGCGAAGGTATTCCGTTAGAAAAAAACGTCCACATGGCCAACCGCCTCCTGGATTCCGCCGGCTGGAAGGTCGGCAAGGACGGCATCCGCGTCAAAAACGGCAAGCGGTTTCAGTTTCAACTGCTCCTGGGCGCGCCGAGCTGGCAACGCATCTCGGAGCCTTACAAAAACAACCTGCGCAAGATCGGCGTGAGTATGGATATTAAAGTCGTGCAGGCGGCGGAATACGAAGAACGCCTGCGAAACTTCAAGTTCGACATGATCGTCGCCAGCTACGGACAAAGCCGCTCGCCGGGCAACGAACAACGCTCCATGTGGGGTAGCAAGGCGGCAGAGACACCCGGCTCGCGCAACTACGCCGGAATTAAAAACCCGGCCATCGACGAGCTCATCGACCTCATTGTCGGCGCCAAAAAACGCAAGGACCTGATCACCGCCCTGCAAGCCATGGACCGGATTCTGACGCACCAGTTCTATATCGTGCCGCACTGGTACATTTCCTACGACCGTGTGGTTTACTGGAATAAGTTTTCGTGGCCCAGGATCAATCCGTCGCAGGCGGGGATCGTCAACAACATCATCGAATGGTGGTGGTGGGACAAGGACAAGGCGCGAAAACTGGAGGCCGCCCGCGCCACCGGCAAACCACTGCTCTGACATCGTTTGATTATTCGACGAACTTTTTGTTAATCCTCAAGAAAGAAATCCACAAATGATTAGCTACATCATCCGCCGCCTTTTATTGATGTTTCCCACCCTCATCGGGATCATCACGATCACCTTCATCGTCATTCAATTCGTTCCGGGGGGGCCGATCGACCAGATGAAGGCGCTACTCATGGGGCACCGCGACATGATGATCGAGGCGGGCGGCGGCGCCCTAGCGGAAGGCGCCAAGCGGGCCGGCGAACTGGACGCCAAATACATGGACCAGTTAAAAAAAATCTACAACCTCGACCGGCCGCTGTGGGAACGCTATCTGAGAACTTTCCTCTGGTATTCGCCGAAAAACCCGGACGCGCCCTTCCTGCAAAGGTTCTTCGATTACGGCAACTGGGAAGGCTTTCTGGTGTTCAAGTTCGGCGATTCTTTTTACCGCAACAAATCCGTCCTCGAACTTATCCTGGAGAAACTCCCGGTGTCCGCCTCGCTGGGGGTGACCAGTTTTTTCATGTCCTATTTTGTCTGCATCCTTCTCGGCATCGCCAAGGCGGTGCGGCACGGCACCGGCTTCGACACCACCAGCAGTGTCATCGTCCTCCTGGGTTACAGCACGCCGGGATTCGTGCTCGCCATTTTTCTCATTGTCTTCCTGGGGCCGGGTGACGGGGCCATCGCACACCTGATCCCCCTGTCGGGCCTGACGTCCGCCGGCACGCCGGGCTACGAGGACTGGTCGTTGTGGCACAAATTCACCGACTACCTACACCACCTCGCGGCGCCCCTGTTTTGCTACGTGCTGGGCAGTTTCGCCACGCTGACCATGTTGACGAAAAACGCCATCCTGGAGGAAATGCGAAAACAGTACGTGGTGACCGCCCGGGCCAAGGGGCTGTCGGAAAAAACCGTGCTCTTCAAGCACGTTCTGAAAAATTCCCTCATCCCCCTCATCACGGGATTCCCCATCGGCTTCCTGGCCATGTTTTTCAGCGGCTCCCTTCTGCTGGAGCAAATCTTCACCCTGGACGGACTGGGCCTGCTTTCCTATGAAGCGGTCATTCAGCGGGATTATCCCATCGTCATGGGCGCACTGTTTATCTTCACTTCGATCGGCTTGCTCGGACAATTGTTGACCGATTTATCGTACGTCCTCGTCGACCGGCGAATATCCTTCCAGGAAACGCAAGGGTAACGGAATATGAAACTGAGCAAGGACATCGAAGTCAAACTGCAAAAGTTCAAGCAGGACAAAAGGGCCTACATCAGTTTTTTGCTGTTGCTGTTCGCCTTTGTCGTCACGTTGCCCACGGAGTTGATTTGCAACATACGGCCCCTGTTGCTGGTCGTGGACGGAAAACCTTACTTCCCCATTTTCTTCCGCTACAGTGAAAAGGATTTCGGCGGCACTCTGCCCAGCGAACCCGATTACAAATCGGAAACGTTTATCCGGCTTTTGGAGGGGAACCCGGCGAGCAGGGACAGCCATCAATCCACGGACAACAGCGGTAAGAAATTATCATTTAATAATAGAAAGTTAATAGATAATAATAAAAGTTTTACATTAGATATTGACGACTTTGAAGATGATGAATCCGCTACCGCAAAGGAACCACCGCCGGCCTTCGACCTTGGACTGGACGACTTTGAGGAAGAGGAGGAGCCCGGAGCATCCGACCCGGCCCCGACACCTGAAGGCCGGATAAACGCCGCCGGCAACGCACCACGCGGCGCTCCCCGGGATTACTGGATCGTCTGGCCGCCGGTGCGTTACGACTACAAATATATCCCTACGCAAAGCAAAACCGGAACGGTGGTGCTGGCGGCGCCTTACTCCATCTCGGAAGGTGGCCAGACGCTCGCTTCCTCCTGGGAGGACGGACACTACCTGGGCACCGACGACCGGGGGCGGGACGTTCTCGCCCGCCTGATCTACGGATTCCGCATCTCCCTGATTTTCGGCCTCTCGCTGGCCATAACCGGCACCCTGCTGGGATGCCTGATCGGCGGCGTCCAGGGCTATTTCGGCGGCTGGGTGGACCTGATCGGCCAGCGCCTGACCGAAATCTGGGGTTCCATTCCGCGGCTTTACATTCTTATCATTCTCAGTTCCTTCCTGGTGCCATCGGCGTTGCTGTTGTTTCTTATCCTGAATCTGACCGCCTGGATGGGCATTGCGGCCTACATTCGCGCCGAGTTTCTGAAAACCCGCAACATGGAATACGTCAAGGCGGCCAAGGCGATGGGCGTGTCGGATTTTGAAATCATGCGCCGCCACATTTTGCCCAACTCCCTGACGCCGGTGGTGACCTTTTTCCCTTTTGAAGTCACCGCGGGCATTCTGGCGCTCGTTGCCCTGGACTACCTGAACCTGGGCGTTCCCAGCCCCGCTCCCAGCATGGGCGAACTGCTGGCGCAAGGCAAGGCCAACCTGCAAGCCACCTGGATCATCCTGCCCACGTTCCTGGCGCTCACGACAACCTTGACGCTCCTGACTTTTTTCGGCGAGGGAATCCGCAATGCCTTCGACCCCAAAAAAATCTAAATGCTCCTGACCGTTAAAAACCTGCGCACCTATTTCCGGGTGGGGTTCGACCGCACCGCCAAGGCGGTGGACGGGATTTCCTTCGATCTGGAGCAGGGCAAAACCCTGGCCCTGGTGGGCGAGTCGGGTTGCGGCAAAACCCAGACGGCCTTTTCCCTGATCCGCCTGATCGCCGAAAACGGCTGGCACCCGTCCGGGGAAATCCGTTTCAACAACCGGGACCTGGCGACGCTCTCCGAGGAGGAAATGCGGGACACCCGCGGCAACGACATCAGCATGATCTTCCAGGAACCCATGTCTTCGCTCAACCCGCTGTACCGCATCGGTAACCAGTTGGAGGAACCCCTGCGCCTGCACCGCCGGATGGAGAAGGGAGAGGCACGGCAACGCACGATCGAATTGTTGCAACGAGTCGGCATCCCCGACCCGGACAAGCGTATCGACAACTTTCCGCACGAGCTTTCCGGCGGCATGAAACAACGGGTCATGATCGCCATGGCGCTGGCGTGCGAACCGCAACTGCTGATCGCCGACGAACCGACCACGGCCCTCGACGTCACCATCCAGGCCCAGGTTCTGAAACTGATGGCCGACCTGCAACAGCAAACCGGCATGGCCATTCTCCTGATCACCCACGACATGGGAATCGTCAACCAGATGGCGGACGACATTTGCATCATGTACGCCGGCAAGATTGTCGAACAGGGGAGCCGCGAAAAAATCTTCAGCCACATGGCGCATCCCTATACCCGCAGGCTGTTCGACTCGATTCCCAAACCCGGCGACGCGAAATATTATTTGCGCACCATTCCGGGCATGGTTCCGTCGGCCACGGAGTACGTGGACAACTGCTGTTTGTTTCACGACCGCTGTCCCTTCACGATGGAGGTCTGCCGGACGCGGGAAAGCGCCGCGCACCGGGTTTCCTCGGGGCACCTCGCCGCCTGCCACCTGCTGGAAAACGCCGGGTCAAGCGTTCTGGAGGCGGACCAGGAACGCATCCCCGCGCCGCCGCGCGCCATCGGCTCCGATAATCTGATCTCGGTTAAAAACTTAAAAACCTGGTTCCCCGTCCGCAAGGGCATCCTGCGCCGGGTGGCGGCCTACGTCAAAGCCGTGGACGACGTCAGCCTGGACCTGAAACGCGGCGCCACCCTGGCCCTGGTGGGCGAGTCGGGTTGCGGCAAAACCACGTTCGGCGAATCCATCCTGCGCCTGTCGCGCGAAGCCAGGGGCCAAGTGCTCTTTAACGGCCGCGACCTGATGAGCCTGCCAACCGAGGAGTTAAAAAAAATGCGCCGGCACTTGCAAGCCGTTTTTCAGGACCCGTTCGGCTCACTGTCGCCGCGGATGATCATTCAGGATATCGTCAGCGAGGGACTGCACGTGCATTTTCCGGACGTGGGAGAAGAAGAAAAGCGCCAGAAGGTGGCGGACGCCCTTGGGGAGGTCGGCCTGGGCGCCTCAGCCGCCGACCGCTATCCGCACGAGTTTTCCGGCGGACAACGCCAGAGAATCGCCATCGCCCGCGCTCTCATCCTCGAACCGGAGTTCATCCTGCTCGACGAGCCGACCAGCGCCCTGGACGTTTCCGTGCAAGCCCAGGTCCTCAACCTGTTGCGGGAGTTGCAGGGAAAAAGAAATCTGACCTACCTTTTCATCACCCATAACCTGAGTACCGTGCGCTATCTGGCGGACACCGTGGCTATCATGTATCTTGGGCGCATTGTCGAATACGCCCCGGTGGAGGAGTTGTTCGGCAACCCGAGGCATCCGTACACTCGTTCGCTGTTGAAGGCCGTACCCAGCCTGGAGGAAAGGAAACCCTTCGAGAACCTGGTGGGAGACGTCCCCTCCCCCTTGACCCCGCCGTCCGGATGCCATTTTCACCCCCGTTGCCCGATTTTTCTGAGTGAACCCGACGGTTCGCCGCTACAGCAAAAATGCCGATCCACTTATCCGGAACAAACGGACATGGGAACTTCTTACGTCAGGTGCCACGCGGTGGGAGGATAAAACCGGGATTCAATGAAGGGCGGGCCTGCTTGAAACCTGCCCGGATTGCGGTTGATAAAGGCAGTTGGGCTCCTCGGCGAGGAAGTTCCCCGACTCCTCATAAGCCCGTGCCCGGCAACCGGTGCAAATCCGCTTGAACCGGCACAGCCCGCATTTTCCCTGCAAAAGCTCCGGGTCGCGCAAAGCCGAAAAAACGGCGGCGTTTTCCCAAATGTGCTTGAGGCTTCGTTCCCGGACATTGCCGCAAATTTCCGGAAGGTATCCGCAAGGGAACACCTCTCCCTTGTGGGAAATGAAACAGATGCCCGTCCCCGCGAGACATCCCCGGGACATCCGGTTCAACACATTTTTTCTTTTGGGGATCGAGCTTTTGTTTTGCGCCAGAACACGGAAATAATGCGGCGCGCAAATAGGCCGGACATGGATTTTTCCCTCAAGCGACAAACCATGAATTTTCTGGAGCGCCGCCTCGTATTCCTCGGGGCTTAACTGAGCTTCCTCCTTGATCTCCAGACCACATCCCACGGGGACAAGCAGAAAAAAATACAACGCATCGGCGCCCAATGCCAGACTGAGACGATACACCTCGTCGAGGTAGCGCAGGTTTTGCCTTGTGAGAGTCGTATTGATCTGGAATGAAACCCCCACTGTACGCAGGTGACGGATACCGCGCAGGGCCGCCGCAAACGATCCCGGCATCCGGCGGAACCGGTCATGAGTTTCCGCGTTGGCCCCGTCCAGGCTGATGGAGACCCGCCGGATGGCCGACGCCGCAATTTTCCCGGCCACCTCGCGGTCTATCAACGTGCCGTTGGTCGCCAGGGCCATCGAAACTCCCATCCGCTCGGCATATTCGGCGATGTCGAAAATGTCGGGGCGAATCAAAGGCTCTCCGCCGCTCAAAACCACTATGGGGGGTTTGTGAAAGTCGGCGGCGAGCCCCTGAATCAACCAAAAAACTTCCTCGGTGGCAAGGTCTTCCCGGGAGAGCTTCTTTCCGATTTCAAGCCGCCGGCAGTGCACACATTCCAGATTGCAAGCCGTCGTCGCTTCCCAGAAAACGAACAACAAAGAATTTTCCCGTCTCGCCATCGTCCCCGCAAAAATAAATTGCTACACAATCAGGATAAGCTTTGCAACGCACGTACCAAATAGCGGCCTTTTGAGAAATAGATATAATATCAATAAATTCAATTTGTTATAAAATGGCGCCAAATCCATGGCAAGAAAAAGGAGCGGGGAAAAACAAAAAAATTTTTGGATGATCTTGAAATTTGAGGACCCAGGGAGCGGAATGAGGAAACACCATGCCGGTTGGCATATATCTTGCTGTTTACAGACTTCAGAGATTTTTTTGACGGTGTTCCAACCGCCCGTCCACCATTTTCAAGGAGGCTGTATCCCCATGAACCCACTTGACGAATCGCCAAACTGGATTTATGAAAAACTGCATAACGCCATTATGAAGGCCATTGTTTCCTCCGGAGAAGTACGGGAACTTTTGCGAGAGCTTCAATCCGAGGGACGGATTGACGGCATGGCGGTTATGAATGTCATACTGAGCCTGGAGGAGTTATCCGAGTCGATTCACTCCGCTTCCCGCCCGGCGGATGGAGAACCCGAAACGCGCCAATCCGGGAAGCTGAAACCGCATGATGAGGATTTTGACGAGAACCTGTGGTTGAAAAAAGCCGGAATCAAGTTTTAGCCCGGGTCGTCCGCGCAACATCAAGTGTCATCGGGGCTTCCTTCTCCCCGGCCACGGGAGGCCGGGATGCCGGGGAAACCATCTTCATCTCCTCGATCAGGCCCCCGTCAATTTTTTAAATATTTTCGCGTCGCACGAAATATACTTAATCTGCCGGACGGGGATCATATAAACTTCGGCGGTAGTGGTCACCTCGAGCACTTCCAGGTCATCGCTGATAAAGTGTTTCTCGGTATTTTCCAACATCAATTCCTGATTATCCACAAAGATCACTTTTAACCAATACTGCATGGAAGCTCCTTTATCGAACGATCAATTGGGTAGCGGGACGGCCTCGAATTTTTTTGCCAACGGATTTTGCAGGTAATCTTCAACATAATTTTTGACATACCCCTTCTCATATAATTTCCGGTTGGAAAACCGCGTGTTGACCTTGTGCAGGACTTTGAACCGGACCCGCGGAAACCGGGTCTTAAACTCCTCGAAGGACGTTCCGGCGATATCCGCTTCTTCCCGGGAGGTTTTTTCCATAATCACTTTCGGCAAAAACACGCGCTTTTCGGAAGTCAGCCGCCGGGCGATATCATCGAAGGTGAGCAGGGTGACGCAATCGGAGTCGCCGCCCAGCATATGATTGGGAACATAAAGAAGCCGGGCGCGGCCGCGCCGCAACAGAGTCAAAACCCGGTACAGGCTCTTGGACACCACCACCGTATCGTGTTTTTCCAGTTCGCAGGCGTCGAAGGTTTTGATGATTTTTTTTCTGTTTAAAAAGGCGGTGATATAAGACTGGGTATGAATCAACTGGTTGTTGGGCAGGTTGGCGTAATACATTTCCCGCGCTTCCTGCGGCAAAAACTTTTCTCCCTGACGCATCAAGGCGGTCGTCTCCGGGTCAATGTACTTCAGCGGGGTCAGGCAACCGACCCACAAATCGCAGGCGCGGTTCACTCTGGAAATCGTTTTGGCATCTTCCGACAGAGTTCCCGGCCCCAGGGAATAAAAGTTTGCCGACGTCACCGCAGGCCCCTCAAGGATCTTCAACACCTGATCCACGGAAGGCGCATGAGGCATCAGTTTTTTACGATGGGAACTCAGTGTGATGACCGACAGTTCAAAATCGATCCTTCCCGGATACTTCTCAACCAGCCGGTTGATCCGTACGGGATCGACGTAACCCACCGTAAAAAAGATGAGTTTTTTGTCCGTCGCGGCCAGGAACTCCTCCATCCAGTCAAACGCCCGAGGGTGCAAAAAGATATCGGTCCATTCCATGTATTCATTGCCGCCCAACACCCAGGACTCGTCTTTTTGCGTGGGGATTTTTTCGATGGTATTCAGGATGAACTCCCACTGCTGTTGGGTGGTCAGGGGAACGTCGTAGGTCTGCCGGTAGCTGTGGTCTTTTTCATAGCAAAAAGTGCACTTCACCGGACAGGTTTTTCCCAGGCTCAGGGGGATTTTGCGGTCATAAATTTCCCGCAGTAAAACGTCATTTAAGCTCTCCCGGGTCATGGCCGCCTCATTCCCAGTCGCTGAAAACCTTGCTCAGCGACGGGTCCAGAGGGACCTGTTCTTTCTGCCGGTCATCCAGTTCACCGATCAGCTTATTGAGGTGTACCGCCGCGCACCCCATATAAGCAACGCTTTCCTGCAACAGTTTATAGGAACCCTGTTTCAGCTTCCGGGTCAGTTCGTCCACATGCGCGGGGTCGTAGGGGTTGATCAAAGCGCACTTTTTAAAAATCTCAATAGCCTCCTTGAAGCTCTTGGCTTCATGAAGGTTCATGCCTTTTTTGAAATATTCCTGGCCCTCTCGGACTTGCTCTACGGTTGCGGAGGTTCTTGTCATGGCGTTCCAGTCAAAAAAATCAAATTCATATTAAACACGATGGGATGGCTTTATTTTATTGGGATTTCACCCGGCAGTCAATCGCAACCTGTTTTGAGACTTCCAATGCAAACGATTTGATTTATAATTAAGGCGAGGGCGAAACACGAATAACCGGGGAGGCAAAATGCGGAGATTTGTTTTACAATCTGTTGCCGCGGCCGCTTTGGCATTCGGGATTTTCCCGGCCGCCGCGGAAAACCCGGGCGAGCGAATCGAAACGGTTCTCACGAACGAAAAAGGAACCGTGCTGAAATACCCTTCCTGCACCCTGACACCGGCGGACGGCCATCCTGTTTATCCTATCCGGGTGGCGGTGGACGGAAAAGTGATTATCCGAAAAAACACCAGCGGCCTGTTGCGTTGCCGACACCACGGGAAAAACCTTGAAGTGACGTTGCAACAGCATCAGGCGGATCAGGTGACCATGCAAACGCTGTCGCTAACGGCAACGCACTGGAAAAGCAGAACCATGACCCAGTGTCAGGCCGAGTGTTTTAAATTGATCGACGTGCCGCCGGACGCCGCAAGGTTTCCCGACCGGTTCTATGCCGAGGAAACCCCCGAGTTTTACCAATGTATGAAAAAATGCCTTTTTTAGGGCCCCTTCGGACCACACTCCAGAAAGAGGCGGGAGCGCCATGGGGGGGGGGGGATAAATTTTTGGCCCGCAAAGGGGTGGGGAGTAAAAACGATGGCATCAAGATTAGCAAACCCGCCGTGAACCGGCCCGCCCCTCCCCCCAAAACGGGGGAAAGAGCAATTGCAACCAATTCAAGAAGCGGGTTTTTCGGCGTCCTTGGGCGGAGCGCATTGACCCTGGGGACATTTCGATTCCGGGCAACCGCTGATACTTATTAAAATCAAACCCATGATCAAAACAGCCAGTAACTTCTTCATTCACCTATCTCCTTTTACGACATTCCACGATAAACAACAGTCCAACACATTACCAAGTTCAGGCATTGCTTTTTATCAATATTTTGCGGACAATTCAATCAATTTTTTAATCCGTCCGGCGGTTTTTCCTTTCCGGCGCGGAAAGTTCACGCAACAGAACCGCTCCTGCTTTTAATCCGTTTCCCATTGCGGGCAAACCTCTTTTGAATTTTCGGACCCAAGGTCAGCGCCAAAAAATATCCCATCAACCCCACCACAAATCCGACCAGAACGCCCCCCACCCAAAGAGCCATAAACACATCGCCCCCGACTTCCCATAATCCTTTCAGCGAGGGTTTTGAGAGAAAACCGGGATCGACGGGACTTTGCAAAACAGCCGCTCCCGCCAGGTAGGTTCCGCCGTAAAGAAAAGGCATCGTCAAGGGATTGGTCACGAACGGCGCCAGCCCCGCCAGTATTTTGTTGCCCCGGAAAAGCGCCGCGAAAAATATGGAGGTAATCGACTGCACGCCAAAAGTCGGCGTAAAAGCTATAAAAAGACCGATGAACATTCCCCGGGCCATCTCCTGCGGACTGGACCGGATGCGAATAAACCGATAATAAAAATACTTTCCGATCCTTTTCATGGTCTCCATAAAATCGATCGCCTTGCCGCGTAAACCCGTTCAGGAAATCACTGGTGTGGAAGGAACAGCGTAAAAAAGAAATGCGTTGACGGGAAAACTTATTTTTATTAAGAACCGATTTCTTTTACAATCATTCACAAAAGACGCTTCCGGACATTATACCCAAAATTCAAATTTTTTTCATGTCTCTCCAACCGACCCTCAGCGTTTCCCGGATAAAGGAAAACCTCGGCACCCGTCTTTTCGGCGCGGAAGTCCTGGTATTTGATGAGGTCGAATCAACCAACGATCTCGCCAAACGCCATGTCGGTCGTGGCGAGGGGCTGATCCTGATAGCTGATGCGCAAACTCAAGGCAAGGGCCGTTCGGGGCGTTCCTGGCATTCCCCCGGCGGACTGGGGATTTATCTTTCGGCGCTGTTGAAACCGCCGACGCCCCACCCGGCGCCGCTGACCCTGATGGCCGGTGTCGCCGGTGTTTCGGCTCTCAAGGCATTCGTCGCCCGGCCTTCTTTTGAACCTTTCCTGAAATGGCCGAACGACATTCTGACCCACAATGGAAAATTGGCCGGCATCCTGTGCGAATGGTGTGGCGGGGAATCGGGTTGGCTGGTCATCGGCATCGGCATAAACGTGAACCACCGCGCCGCGGATTTTCCGCCCTCGCTGGCGGGGCAAGCGACCTCCCTGCAAATGGAAACCGGCGCCCCGATCGACCGGGTTGAACTGATTCGCTCGTTGATCGTTCATCTCGACCGGGAATACCACAACTGGCTACTCAAGGGAACTGCCGACCTGGTGAAAAAATGGTCCGATCACACCGAAATGTTTGGAAAAAAAATAACCCTTCGCCGGGGGGATTCCCTCTTCGAGGGCACGGCGGAACGCCTTGACGGCCAAGGCCGGCTGGTCGTGCGGCTGGCCACCGGCAGTGAAATGGCCTTCGACGGCGGCGAGGCCACCCTGTCCCCGTAACAAGGACGCGAAAGACTCAAAATCCGAACCCCATTCCCAGCCCATAAGAATCCCCCTCAAAGGCGAGGGAATATTCCGGCCACAAATGATATTCTTTTAACCGCAGAAGAGGATAGGAATATTCGGTCTGACCCAGTGGCTGGACTTTTGTCCCCACCACTTCCGCCGCCAGCGTGATGTCCCGGCCTCTATGAAAATCATGCTCGTCCAGCTTGCTATCGGATACGACCAGGAAGCGTCCGCCGGTCCTTTCATAGGGTTTGGGCTTCATCCGGTAATCCAGCGGCCATTCCATGATCTCCAGCTGGCTTCCGGTTTCAAGATTCCTGAAAGCAATGATACTGCCGCCGACGAGGACCGTCTTGCCGGAAAATTTTTCCGAATCCTGACGCAAATTTTGAAAGGAGATGGAGCGGTCGCTCTGCTCCACGACACTCCGGGACAGCACGGAAGTGCATCCCGCCAGCAACCCCAGAAACGCAATCAAAAGCAAATGCCGCGTCATGCTTGTCCTTGCCGCGCCGTCAGTGATAATAGGGATACCCGAAGCCCGAAAAGCCGCGTCCAAAGCTGGAAAGGCCGCGATACCCGAACGGCCCGCCATAGAAGCCGTTATAATAATTGCTGTAATAAGGACTATGGGCGCGCGGTTCCCACAGATGCAGTTCCTGCGCCTCGATGACCGGAAACCGGTATTCCTGCCCGCCCACCTTGCCGGTTTCGTTTCCTTTCACCTTGCCCGCGCCGGTGATGTAGCGTCCCTTGGCAAAGATGTCCGGATCCAAAAAACCGTTTTTCACGAAAATAAACCGTCCGCCGGTGACATCGCCATGGTCGGGGCATCCGTAACTGTCCAGCTCCTTCTGAATGACTTCGATCTCGGTGCGGTCCGGAAGGTTACGGACTTCGGCAATCTCTCCGCCGAACATGACAGGTTTGTTCCGGTAAGTTTCGGTCGATTGAACGATCTGGGGAAAGGTGATGGAGGAATCAATACTGCGCCGCAACTCTTCGGAAATCGGGTGTGAACAACCCACCATCCCCAAAACCAGAAGACTCAACGCCGCCAGGCTGAGCCGGAATATTTCCGGCGGAAAACAATTTTTTTTTCGCAAACTTTCCATCGGCGCCACCGGGAAAAATCATAAGCGTTCTTTTCGCACCCTTGGAACGGTTTTGAGAAAGCTTTGGAAATCACTGCGGCAACCATCCACGAAATTTTCAAAATCCCGCCCGCCCATGTCTTTCTCGGAATAAATTTTTCTCGGCGCCTCAATTCCGGACGGGTTTTGCATGAACCGGATAAAATTGGCGCGGCATTCATCAATAAACCTGTGGTAATCGCCGTCAAACGTGCCCTGCCGGGTGTAAAATCCTTTATGGGTTTTGCGCCTTTGCAGAACAAACTCCTTGTTCCTGAATCTTGACCTGCCTCGCATCTTGCCGCGCAACATCCGGTCATGGGAAAACCGGTTTTCCGTATTCAGCAGAAATTTATAGGCCGTGGTCGCCAACTCGAATTTGAGCGCCGAATTCTTGTCGGTGGGAAACCGGTCCGGATGATACTTCAAGGCGAGGTCCCGGTATCCTTTCTTTATTTGCCGGGTGTCGGAAAAAGTCTCTACCTCCAGCAAACGATACAGGTTATAATTTTTCAAATACTCCGGGAGAGCCATGCAAGGATTCCTTCTTTCCCTTTATTGAATGGTTTCAGGCCGGACCTGACCGTCTTCGATTATACTCTTTTTTTCAAAGCCAATAAAGAAAACCCCCCATGCTGGAATTTCTCTTTGTCGTCTATCTTTTGATCCTGCTGATCTTTCCGCGATTCGTTCTGTGGGGCACGCTGGCGGTAATGGGTGTTTTCCTGATTTACCGGAAATATCTTTTGCTGAAATTCCAGCCCGCGGGCGGCCGGAAAACCATTTTTCTCTCCGCCGCGGCCAGTGCCGCGAATTTCCTCATCAGCCTGTTTCTCGCATTCGCGCTCGCCTATCTCGTCAACTACTGGATTTTTGAGAACACCTATCTTTTCCTGTTCAACCTGATTTTCAGCTTCGCCGTTTCCCTGCGCTGGTTCAATTTCACCCATGCCCTGTACCGGCATCTGATCCTCAAACAGAATGCCAATGTCCGGACCAGCGATCCGCGGTCGGTCTTTGTAACGTGTCTGGGATTTCGCAAGGGAATCGGTTGGGGACTGGGCCTGGTGCCGGTTTTTATGGATTCGGGGTATCTGCGCTGGCAGGACAAAACGATTGTTTTCGACGGGGTGTTTCTGAACCATCGATTCAATGGCGCTTGCGCCTCCCACGTGGAAAAAAAAAGTTCCGAAAAAATCCGCATTTTCTTGAAAGACCCCATTCCTGCCCTGCACACCGAAACTCTCATGGTTATTTTGAAAGACCAGTTTTATCCTTTCAAAAGTCGTGACACGCGGGACCGTATTTTCCAGGAGTTTTCACGCCTCCAGTTGCGTCAGCCGGCATAATTCCAGGGCCTCGGTCGGGCGCTTCCCGTTCTCGCCCTTTGCCCCGGAAAGACGGGGAAGATTTGAACTCTTCACCAAACGGCGATAAAATGCCTTTCAGGCGCTTGTCGCCACGACTCACATCCGCACCCTTTCCCCGCATGACGGAACGGCGGTATCCATGACGACCCAGGACCATTACAAAACGCTCGGCCTCGAATCCAACGCGACGCTGAAACAGATCAAGAAACAGTACCGGGAGCTGGCGAAAAAACATCATCCGGACACCAACCAGGGCAACAAGGAATCGGAGGAGATTTTCAAGACCATCAGCGCCGCCTACACGGTGCTGGCGGACAAGCGCAAACGCCTGGCCTATGACCGGAGCCGGGCCGGGGCAGGAAGTCGGCCGCGGCGCGGCGCACCGCGTAGAAAAAACTACCGGGGATACCGCGACTCCTACGGATACGGAGCCCATGGAGGCCGCCGGGACCGGCGCGATGAAGAACCGCGCACCGAGTTTCACGAGGAGCCCCCCGTCGACCCGGGAATGCCCACCCAGGGTTTCGATCTGAATCTGATGATAGACGTCCCCTTCTCCACGGCCATGCTCGGTGGCAAGATGACATATACCTACGACAAATACGTCAACTGCGCTTCCTGCCAGGGAACCGGCGGGCTCCAGGGAGACTGCCTCGCCTGCAAGGGCAAACGCCAGGTCATCCTGCCGGTCAATACTGAAGTGGATATCCCGCCCGGCGTTGCCGACCGGTTCACTCTGCGTATCCGCAAGCAGGGCGGCGAGGGACGAAACGGCGGCCCACCCGGCGACTTACTGCTCCAGGTCTGCATTCTCCCTCATCCACGATTCAAGCGGATCAAGAACGACATCCTCACCGAGGTCGAAATTTCTCCGCGCCTGGCCGAAACCGGAGGGCCGCTGACGGTGCAAACACTCAATTCCACGCAAACCATCCATGTAGAGGATGGAACACTGACCGGAGAAGAAGTGCGGATTGCCGGCCAGGGCGCGGCCATTCGCTGGGGGAAAAAACGCGGCGATTTGATCGTGAGATTCCGCGTCACCGATGAGTAACGCTATCGGCCGCCGGGGTGTTCTGTCAATGGATGGGAAAAAGGCAGGAACGCTTACTGGGGTTTTCGCACCAGCCGCATGGAAGCCCAGATTTCCGCCGTGCCGTAAGAAGTATCGACGCCCGTCTTCCAGTCGTAACGGGTAATACTTTCATCGGAACTCTCGACGATCCAGGTGTTGCCCGCGCCGCCGGCTTCAAAAACGGGATCGACAAAAAACTCACTGCCGTTTTTGTCCAGGCATTTTTTGGTCTTGTCAAACAGGGTCAACGCCTCGGCCTTGGAAGGAATCCTCCAATCGTCGTATCCGGCGAATTTTTCCTTGTTGATTTTGTCCACATACTCCTGATGCGAGGGCCAGGTATAAAACTTCTTGGTATCCAGCCAGGCATCGGATTTTTTCCACATCAGGCCGGAGTTGGGATCGGAAACGGTGCCGTCGCCGTTGTCAATCAACGGTTCCTTGGGTTTGGCTGGTTTTTTTGCAACTTTGGGGACAGCGGCTGGTTTGGCCGCCGCGGGTTTTGGCGGAGGGGTGGCGGCTTGATCGTCAGAACTTTTTGGGGGGGGCGAAGTTTTTTCCATGATCAACGAAAACGCCGTCCTTTTTTAGTGATGGCTTCTTTGCCTTTTTACGGATGGGAAAAACATGCCGTCATGCAAAATTTCCCCGACGTCTTTCGTCGAATACGTCACTTGCTTTAAAATGATTCCCAGTTCATTCTCGGGCAACAATTGCAGACGGGCGCCGAAATGCCTGCGGTAAGTCGCCGCGTTGGCCTTGATCCAATCCAGCACATCCTGCTCATGCTCGTCGGAATAGGATTTGCCCGCCCCTTTGTTAATGCCGAGAAGATTGGCTTGGGAAGCGCTAATGATGGCGCTTATCAGGTCTTCTTTGATCGGACTCATAAAGCCGTTCCTTCAGAAGATCACGAAAAAACCGCACATAAAATTGGGCTACTTTATAACGATTATTTCCAGATGTCAATTTTTTTATTTTCCCCACACCCTATTATAATCCTAATAAAATCAAAAGGATATAAAAACATCGCGCCGGGAAACCCACTCATCCCACCTCTTTTTAGATTTATCGGCCAAGTGGTTATGAAAATAAGATGACCACGGAGAGACGCGGGCTTTTAAAAAAAAGTTAATAAACGCCGTTAAGCCCGTTCCCGCCGCAACTGAGGGTCCAAAACATCCCTCAGCCCCTCCCCAAGAAAATTAAAAGACAAAATGGTCACAAAAATCGCCAGCGAGGGAAACACGATCAAGTGGGGATAATACTTGATCGCCGTCCAACCGGCGTTGGCCAGAGTCCCCCAACTGCTGAAAGGCGGGGCCAGCCCCAGGCCGATGAAGCTCAAGGTCGATTCCGCCAGGATGGCCACGGGAACGCGGAAACTCAAGGTAACGATCAGCAACCCCCAAACGTTCGGCAGAATTTCCCGAAGCAGGATGCGGCCATGCCCGGCGCCCAGGGCGCGTGACGCCTCCACGAAAGCGAATTCCTTGATGCGCAACACCTCGCCACGCACCAGCCGCGCCACGGTCACCCAGCTGACCAGGGTCAGCGCAATAAAAATCCCGGTCATGCCGCGCCCCATCACCACCGTAATCAAGATGATCAACAACAAGTCGGGCAGGGAGAACACGACATCCACGATCCGCATCATCACGTTATCCGTTTTACCGCCCACGTAACCGGAAAAAGCGCCGTACAGGGTGCCGAGGAACAGGGCGACCAGGGTGGTCGCAAACCCCACGAACAGGGACACCCGGGCGCCGTAGATAAGACGCGACAACAAATCGCGCCCCAGCCGGTCGGTGCCCATCCAGTGCCGGGCACCGGGAAGCGAAAGCGTGTTCAGCGTGTCCTGGCTCTCATAGGAATGCGGCGCGACCCAGGGAGCAAAAACCGCCGCCAGGATAATCGCCAAAAGCGTCATGGCGCTCAGCTTCGCCGACAGGGAAAGTTTTTTAATCATCCGCCCCTCTATTTGATGCGAACCCGGGGGTCCAACCAGACGTAAACCATGTCCACGATGATATTAGCCAGAACGATCAACACGGAATACACCAGCGTCACTCCCATGATCAGCGGATAATCCCGATTGGTCACGGCGGTGATGAAAAAGCTCCCCATTCCCGGAATCGAAAAAATAAACTCGATCACGAAAGAACCGGTAATCAATCCGGCGGCGATGGGCCCCATGACGGAGACAACGGGGCCGACGGCGTTTTTCAAGGCATGTTTGAACAGCACGGCGGCTTCGCTCAACCCCTTGGCCCGGGCGGTGCGAATGTAATCGGAACCCAGCACCTCCAGCACCGTGGAGCGCGTCAGGCGGGCGACATACCCCGCATAAGCCGCGCCCAGCGCGAAGGCCGGCATCAGCGCATGGCGCGGACTCTCCCACAGCGCCGGCGGCAACAGGTGCCAGTGATGGGAAAACAGCAGAATCAGCAAACTCCCCAGCACAAAGCTGGGAACCGATATCCCCAGCGTCGCCAGAAAAATGAAGGCGCGGTCGATCACCGTGTTTTGTTTGTACGCGGAGAAAATTCCGGCCGGGATGCCGAAACCGAGAGTCACCGCAACCGCGCACAATCCCAGCGCCAGCGATACGGGAAAGGTCTCGCCGATGATGTCCGCGACATCCCTGCCGATATATTTGTAGGACGGGCCGAAATCGCCCACGGAAAGCTGTTTCAGATAAAGCAGGTACTGACGCCAAAGCGGTTGGTCCAGGTGGTATTTGGCTTCGATGTTGGCGAGGATTTCCGGCGGCAGTTTTTTATCCCGGTCGAAAGGCCCGCCGGGCACCACCCGCATGATGAAGAAGGTCAGCGTGGCGACGGTCAGCAGTACCGGGATGCCTTGTAGCACCCGCTTGAAAAAATAAAACCCCATGGATTTGCCGGAGGTCAAGAGATTGCCACCCCAAACCGGTTACAGAAGCATACCGCCGGAAGAGCCTGATGAGGCGCAACGAAAACCGACGGCGCTGTTTTGAGTCGCCGGGTCGAGCTTTAAGCGGAAAAAGACGCGGACGCTGAGCGGCGCGCCGCCCCAGGAGCCGCCACGCGCCACACGTTGCGTACCGTTCTCCGGCCCCTTGGGGTTGTCCCGCGGGCTGGTCTTGTAATAATCCGCGTCAAACCAGTCGGCCACCCACTCCCAGACATTGCCCAGCATATCGTAAATCCCCAGGGAGTTCGACGGCATTTCACCCACGGGATGCGTTTCCTTTCCCGAATTGCCCTTGTACCAGTAAGCGCCGAAACCGTCGTCCTTGCCGCCGCCCCGGGCGGCGTATTCCCATTCCGCCTCGGTCGGCAGACGCTTGCCCACCTTGGCGCAGTATTCGTTTGCCTCTTTCCAGGTCACACTGTCCACGGGACGCTTTTCCCCCTTGAACCTGGAGGGATTATTTCCCATCACCCGCTCGAACTCTTTCTGCGTCACCTCGAATTTGTCGATTCTGAATTCATCGACGCGCACGGTGTGGATCGGCTTGCCGTCATGCTTTTTCGGCCCGCCCATTTTGAACTCCCCCGCCGGGACCGATATCATCGGAACCGACACCATGCCGTCATCGGCGGCAAACGAAATCCCGGCGAACAGAAAAAAGCCCAAATAACCCATCAACCCCCAGCCCGCCAAAAATTTCGATAGCCGTTTATTTCTCATCGATCACCTCTACGAAACCCTGTTGCCAGCGGCATGTTCAGGATGCACCTGGTTTTTTTGCACCGATTGGAACGTCCAACACAATGTCCGTGTAAAGGACGCGAGGGACAATCCGACCGGCCGCATTCTTTTTCAGGCGCACCAATCCATAACGCTCCATGGTGCGGAGAGTCCGCGAAAGATTGGATTTAGCGCGGCCGGAAAGGGTTGCAAGCTCGGCCATGGAATCCGGTTTTGTGGCTATGATTAAATCGAGCAGACTCCGGTTACGGTCCGAAAGCACCTTGGCAAAACTCTCCATGGAAGTAAACCAGACCTTGGGTTCACCCCGTTTGGGTTTATGATCCCCGCGTGCGATAGCCAGGGTTCTGGCTTTCATCTCGTCATAGCCCGCGATGCCAATCTTTAATGTACTCATCCGATAATTCCTTTTTCCTTGAGAACAGCGTCCACCTCGTCCCAGAAGTCGGCCAGCAACGCGGCGGCACTCGTATAATCGTATGGCTTGATCCTGCGCAACCGGTGTTTGTGATCGTAGCGTTTTCGCACCCACTTTCCCGGCCCCGAACCGGACCACACCGCGTGAGCATTGTCGAAACCCACCAAACGCCGTCCGGCTTCATCATGGAGGGTCAAGGAATAGTTCAAGCCGTGCGGCTTTTCAGAGGACGGGTTAACCTGTTTGACCGAAAACTTCACCCAGTGCTTGCCCGCCGGATCGACAACCAGAACCTGACCGTCAAGCTCCAAAAGCGTATCCAAGCTCCGATCGCGTCCCTGATAGCTCATAGCCTATAGTTATCATTGAGTGATAACCATGTCAAGAAGAACTTTTTTATGACCGATAGGCCCCTATGAGAAAAGTTTGATCAAATAAATGGGTGTAGAGGAATTTATAGCGCCGCTTGTACCTGCGCAAACTGGATTTCAAACCTTTAATCTCTTTTATCAAATCCTCAAATTTCGCGTCCTTTTGTTTTTTGCTTCCAGAATAAAAGGTGACTATGCTTATGGCCATAAAAGTTTTTGGCTTATAGCTTCTGAGGGTGTCATAGTTTTGCCTCGAAATTTTATCAATATCCTCTAAAAATTTCTTTGGGCTCTTTTTTCTAGCGTTCAAATTCCACCATTCGGTTTTTAACTCAATATAATGACAATAGGCTTCCTCATACTTTTCCCAAAGTTGATCCTCCATATTCGTACCTTTAATCTGCCAGCTATTCACATCTACCCAATTTATCAAAAACGGTTCAGCGGCAACAAAAAGATCCGGTCTAATATTTCCTTTTCTTTTTCTTCCCCCAAAGGGATATTCAAGACCAATATCCGCTAAAACTTCGCTCTGCTTTTTGAGTTCCTTCCAATCTCCGTTATAGACAACAGGAATTAAACAATCTTTAAAACAAAGATACATTTCCCACTGTGCCCACTTCTCCCATCCACCAGGGGCATAAATTATATATCGCAAGTCGTTTTCCTTTTCACGAAGCCGGGAAGCAAATCGGTCAAAGATTACTTCAGGAACCAATTTATTCATAAAGCCCTTTCATTACGCTTTCTCCAAAATTCAACCAAAGCTTTAAGGTTCTGCCCTCACCAAATTACCGTAGACATACACCCAAACATTTATCGGAAAACTGTACCGTACCCTTGGAAAATAGACGGATCATTTATCCCTGGCGCAACGCACGCCGCTGATGCTACGGCGGTAGTCCGGCGTGTAGTAATCGCGGAACCCCGGTCGAACGAACTCTTTTTTGTTGCGCCACGACCCGCCGCGCAGAACCTTGTACTTCACGCTGATCGGATGGCCCAGTTCGAGCGTGTCGGATGGCATGGCGCCGCGCAAACCCCTGGATTCTTCCACGACAGGGCCCTTGGGATTGCTGGTGGAACCGGTGCGGTAGTACTCCGCGTCATACCAGTCCGCCGTCCATTCCCAGACGTTGCCCAGCATATCATACAATCCCAGGGCATTCGGCTCCAGCAAACCGACGGGTCGCGATTCCTTTCCGGAGTTATCCCGGTACCAAAACCCACCGGGGTCGCCGCCTTTCTTGCCTCCCCGGGCGGCGTATTCCCATTCCGCCTCGGTGGGCAGGCGCTTGCCCACTTTTTTGCAGTATTCCGCGGCGTCGAACCAGTTCACCTGTTCCGCCGGCCGGTCGGGCGCTTTGAAATAGGATTGATTTCTGCCCATGACCCGCTCAAACTCCTCTTGCGTCACCTCGTACCGGTCCAGATAGAACGAATCGACGCTAACGGTATGGAGAGGGTTGTCGACGCTTCCCATGTTTTCCTCACCCATCTGGAACGTTCCGCCCTCGATGAACACCATGGGTTCCTGGTTTTTGCGCCGCAACCGGGCCTGCAAACGCTTTTCCTCTTTTTCCGCCTCGACGAGCAGTTTTCTGGCCTTGTTGAAAAATTTTCCCTTATCGCCCACCTTGCCGATGTACTTTTCCAACATGATTTTCGCCTCGGCGGGCTTGCCGGTGCGTAGCAGAGCCTCGCCCTTGACGAAAATCAACGCCGCCGAAATGGGCATGTTGAGCTTGCCGATTGCCTCCAGCGCCTTGAGGGTTTCCGCATAGTCCTTGGCCCTGATCTGCTTGAGCAGTTGTTTTTTCAACTGACGATACTGTTGTTTGGGCGGCACGTCGACTTTACTGACCGCCGCCCATGCCGGGGAACCGGCAAGCGCGGACGTCAGCAGGAAACAAACGGTCAGAATGCAAGCGCGGCGCATAAACAAAGCAATCACCGGTTGCCGCCGCTCGCGGCGTGCTTGAGCGGCGTAACGTCGCGGACACAGCGGAATCCGTAATTATAATTGAGTTTGCCGGGCGTTCCCCGGAGGCGGTTGGCGGGGCGGACGAGGCTGGCTTGAAGTTTCCAGGAACCGCCGCGCAACACCTTGAACTCTCCCGCGGGCGGCCCCTTGGGGTTCTCCGGCGGACCGGTTTTATAATAATCCTCGCCGTACCAATCCTCCACCCATTCCCAAAGGTTGCCCAGCATATCGTACAAGCCCAGGGCGTTGGGTTGTTTCAGGCCCACGGGATGCGTTTGCTTGTTGGAGTTGCCCTTGAACCAAAATCCGCCAAAGCCGCCACCCTTGCTTCCTCCCCGGATGGCGTATTCCCATTCCGCCTCGGTGGGCAGACGCTTGCCCACTTTGCGGCAATAGGCTTTCGCCGCAAACCACGTCGCCCGGTCCACCGGCCGGTCGGCCCCCTTGAAACGCGACGGGTTCTTGCCCATCACCCGCTCAAAGTCCCTTTGCGTCACTTCGTATTTGTCCATATAAAACGAGTCGAGGCGAACGACGTGGACGGGCTTCTCATCCAAGCCATGATCGTTCGATCCCATGTGGAACTGGCCTCCGGGGATCAGAACCATGGCTTCCTGACTGCCGGGAGGCGACGCCGCCACCAGCAGAAAAAACAAAAAAAGCCCGAAACCCAGGGCCATCAAACGGTTTGATAACAATCGCATTTTCATAATCCATTTGAAGCCTGTTCACACAAAAATAATTTTATTCAACATCATGCGGGAATGCAATCCGGTTCGCAAATTTTTTCGCGGAACGGCGGCGGTGTGCTATATAATGCGTTTTCACCGCTTCCCGCCATCCGGCGTCCTTGCGATTGTCGTAACTCAACCCTGGAATCATATGGCTTACCATTCCCTGAGGGAATTCATCGAACGGCTTGAATCGGAAAACGAGTTGATCCGAATTCGGGAACCGGTTTCGCCGATTCTGGAAATCGCGGAAATCGCCGACCGGGTGTCCAAAAGCCCCGGCGGCGGCAAGGCGTTGCTCTTCGAACAGGTGCGGGGAAGCACGATGCCGGTGTTGATCAACGCCTTCGGCAGTCGCAAACGGATGAACCTCGCGCTGGGAGTCAACGATATCGAAAAGGTCGCCCAGGACATCGAGCGGTTCCTGAAACTGGAACCACCCTCCGGGCTCGCCGACAAAATCAAGATGTTGCCGATGCTGTTGGAGGCCGCCAATTTTCCCCCGAAAATAGTGAGCGGCGGCGCGCCCTGCCAGGAAGTGGCGCTGACGGGAGAGGCGGTCGATCTGGAACGCATCCCCATCCTCCAGTGCTGGCCCGGCGATGCCGGACGGTTCATCACCTTCCCCATGGTGATCAACCGCAGTCTCGACGGCCGCATCCGCAACGTCGGGCTTTACCGGATGCAGGTGTTCGACAAAAAAACCACGGCCATGCATTGGCATATTCACAAGGACGGCGCCCATTTTTTCCACGAGTTCAAGCGGCACAAGCAAACCATGCAGGTGGCGGTGGCCCTCGGCGGCGACCCGGCAACCTGCTACGCCGCCTCCGCCCCCCTGCCCTACGGCGTGGACGAATTTCTGCTGGCGGGATTCATCCGCAAGACCCCGGTGCCCCTGGTCAAATGCAAAACCGTCGATTTGACGGTGCCCGCCGAGGCGGAAATCGTCCTCGAAGGATTTATCGATCCGGCGGAAGCGCGCACCGAGGGGCCGTTCGGCGACCATACGGGCTACTATTCGCAGGACGGCGATTACCCGGTATTCCACGTCACCGCCATCACCCATCGCAAAAACCCCGTTTATCTGACGACGATCGTCGGCAAACCGCCGCAGGAGGATTTTTATCTGGGCAAGGCCACCGAGCGGATTTTTCTGCCCCTCATGCGCCTGCACCTGCCCGAAATCGTCGATATGAACATGCCGCTGGAGGGCGTGTTCCACAACTGCGTCATCGTTTCCATCGACAAACGGTTTCCCATGCAGGCGCGCAGGCTGATGAGCGCCCTGTGGGGCCTGGGGCAGATGAGTTTCGTCAAAACCATTGTCGTCGTCGATGCCGGAACCGACGTCCACAACGTCGGGGAAATCGTCAATATCCTGTTAAACCAGGTCGACTTCCAAAACGACCTGTTCTTTGCCGAGGGGATTCTGGACGTATTGAATCACGCCTCCGACCGGGCGCTTTACGGCTCCAAACTGGGAATCGACGCCACGGCCAGGGTTGCGGGCGAACCGGGGTTCGGCCAGACGCCGCCGGGCCGGACAACGCCGCCCATCCGGCTCGAAACGATATCGGCGAAATTCAAGCAAGTCAGGGACTGCCACATCCCGGCGCTGAACGTCCGCCATCCGGTGATACTGGCCGCTTTCGAGAAAACGCGGCCCGGCCAGGCCGTCGAGTTCATCAAGGCTTTCTTCAAGGACACTCCCCCGGAAACATTTTCGATTCTCATCGTCCTGGAAGAACATGTTAAACTAACGGATTACTCCGCGGTGGCGTGGAAATTGTTCGCCAACCTCGACCCCGGGCGCGACTTCCATTTCAAGGACGGCGGCATCGGCATCGACGCCACCGCAAAACAGGGGGAGAAAGGCTACACGCAGAGATGGCCGGAGGAAATCGCCATGTCGCCGGAGATCAAAACCCGCGTCAGCGAAAAATGGCGCCGGCTTTTCGGGCAGGAATAGGAAACGGACGCACCCGTTTCCCACAATAAGACCACCCCCCGTCGTTGACTATGACCATCGAGCACATCACAATCAAGGGCGCGCGCGAGCACAACCTGAAAAACATCGACCTGGTTCTTCCCCGCAACCGGCTGGTGGTGATTACGGGGCTGAGCGGCTCCGGGAAATCGTCGCTGGCCTTCGACACCATTTATGCGGAAGGCCAGCGCCGTTATGTGGAGTCCCTGTCCGCCTACGCCCGCCAGTTCCTGGAACTGATGGAGAAGCCGGACGTGGATTACATCGAAGGCTTGTCGCCGGCCATATCCATCGAGCAGAAAACCGCCAGCAAAAATCCGCGCTCCACCGTCGGCACGGTCACGGAAGTCTACGACTACCTGCGGCTCCTGTTCGCGCGCATCGGCAGGGTTTACTGTTACCAATGCGGGCGCGAGATCGCCTCGCAAACCGTCCAGCAAATCGTCGACCAGGTGCAAAGCATCCCGGCCGGCAAGAAAATCATGATCCTCTCGCCCCTGGTGAAAGACCGCAAGGGCGAATTCAAAAAAGAGTTCGCGGAAATCCGCCGCAAGGGTTTCGTGCGCGTGCGCGTCGATGGCACGGTCCGCTCCCTGGACGAGGAGATCAAGCTCGACAAAAAGTTCAAGCACAGCCTGGAGATCGTTTTGGACCGGCTGGTCATCAAGGACAACATGGGCAAGCGCATGGCCGACTCTGTTGAAAAGGGTTTGGAACATGGCGGCGGCACCCTTGTGGTCTCGGTTTTGGGCGACAACGGCGGCGCCAAGGCCGAGGACCTGCTGTTCAGCGAAAATTTCGCCTGCAACTATTGCGGCATCAGCTATCCGGAACTGGAGCCGCGGCTGTTTTCGTTCAACAATCCGAACGGCGCCTGCCCCCAATGCGACGGCCTGGGCAACAAACTGGAAATCGACCCCGAACTGGTTGTCCCCGACCCCGGCCTCTCCCTGCGCAACGGCGCGTTGAAGCCCTGGGAAAAAAGGGATTCGGTTTACTTCCATCAAAGCCTGGACGCCCTGGCGGAGCACTACAAATTCAAGTTGAGCACGCCTTTCAAAAAACTATCCAAAAAAGTTCAAAACGCCCTGCTCTACGGGTCGGGCAAGGAAGCCATAAACTTCTTTTACGAAAAAAACGAGCGGCGGCACTTTTATCCCAGCGTCTTCGAGGGCGTCATTCCCGAACTGGAAAGGCGGTACCGCGAAACGGAGTCGGCTTCGACACGCGAGGAAATCGGCAAATACATGCGCTCCCAGGATTGCCCGGGGTGCAACGGCGACCGCCTGCGCCGGGAAAGCCTGTCCGTCCGCATTGGCGGAAAAAATATTGTCGAATTGACCCGTCTCACCATCGGGCAGTTCAAGGATTTCTTTGCCGACCTGAAACTGAGCCGGCAGGAAAACCTGATCGCCCGCCGCATCATCAAGGAAATCCAGGAACGCTCGGGGTTCCTCTACGACGTCGGCTTAAATTACCTGACGCTGGACCGGACCGCGGCTACGCTTTCCGGAGGCGAGGGGCAACGCATCCGCCTGGCGACGCAGATTGGTTCCGGCCTCACCGGCGTGCTGTACGTTTTGGACGAACCGAGCATCGGCCTGCACCAAAGGGACAACGACCGTCTGCTCAACACGCTGACCCGGCTACGCGACATGGGCAACACGGTGATGGTTGTCGAACACGACGAGAACACTATCCTGGCCGCAAACCACGTCGTGGACATGGGACCGGGAGCGGGCGTTCGCGGCGGCGCCGTCGTGTTTTCCGGAAGCCCCAGGGACCTGATGAAGGACAAAAACTCCCTCACCGGGCAATACCTCTCCGGCCGCCGCGGCATTCCCGTCCCCGCAAAACGCCAAAAGGGCAACGGCTATTGCCTGGAGGTGCTGGGCGCCCGGCAAAACAACCTGAAAAACCTGGATGTCAAAATTCCGCTGGGTTGCCTGACCTGCGTCACCGGCGTATCCGGTTCGGGCAAAAGCACGCTGGTCATCGAAATTCTCTACAAGGCCCTGGCGCACCACTTCTGGAATGCAACGGAACGGCCGGGCCGGTTCACCACCATCAAGGGCATCCAATACATCGACAAGGTCATCGATATCGACCAATCGCCCATCGGCAGAACGCCGCGCTCCAACCCGGCCACCTACACGGGCCTGTTCACCCTGATCCGCGACCTGTTCTCGCAGGTGCCCGAAGCCCGGGCGCGGGGATACAAGCCGGGCCGGTTCAGCTTCAACGTCAAGGGCGGACGTTGCGAGGCCTGCCAGGGAGACGGCACGCTGAAAGTCGAGATGCACTTCCTGCCGGATATTTACGTGACCTGCGAGGTTTGCAAGGGCAAACGCTTCAACCGCGAAACTCTTGAGGTGCATTACAAGGGCAAAACCATCGCCGATGTCCTGGAAATGACCGCCGAACAAGCCGCCGATTTTTTTCAAAACATTCCGCCGATCCGGTCGAAACTCAAAACCATCACCGACGTGGGTCTGGACTACATCCGGCTGGGCCAACCGGCCACGACGCTGTCCGGCGGCGAGGCCCAGAGGGTGAAACTGTCGAAGGAGTTGAGCAAGCGCAGTACCGGGCGCACCCTGTACATCCTGGACGAACCCACCACCGGCCTGCATTTCGCCGATATCGAACACCTGCTGAAAGTGCTGAGCAAACTGGTCGATGCCGGTAACACCGTGATCATCATCGAACACAACCTGGACGTGATCAAGACCGCCGACCACGTCATCGACCTGGGCCCCGAGGGCGGCGACGCCGGAGGAAAGATCGTCGCCGTGGGCGCGCCGGAGAAAATCGCCAAGTCCAAACGCTCCCACACCGGGCAATACCTGAAAGATTCTTTGTAAGGATCGGGCAGGTCCGATCCCTACGTTTTGCGCCAAAACAGCCGATACGTTATTTATGACTCCGGACATCACCCTCATCATCACCAATTGGAACGGCGTCGATCTCTTGCGGGAATGCCTGCCTTCGATCATCGCGGCGGTGGAGCGCGACACCGCCCACAGTTATGAAATCATGGTGATCGACGATTGCGGCACGGACGGCAGTCTGGAGATGCTGGCCCGGGAGTTCCCCGCGGTCCGCGGGGAACGCACGCCCCGCAACCTCGGCTTCCAGGAAGCGAACAACTACGCGGTGAAGCTGGCCGGGTCGCGCCTTGTGATGCCGATGAACAACGACATCAAGCTCGACGAACGCGCGCTGTTTCATCTGGCCGCGCATTTCGACGACGGCGAGGTGTTCGCCGTCAGCGGAAAATTTTTCGATTTCGACCGCACAACTTTTCTCTACGGCAACCGGGGCGGTTTTTTTCGCCGCGGACATTTCCATCTTTACGAGAAACCTCCGGACGACGACAGCCAGACCCTCTTCGCCTGCGGCGGCGCGTTCATGGTGGACCGCAAGCGCTACCTGCAACTGGGCGGGTTCGAGCCCATGTATCATCCTCTGTATTACGAGGAGATCGACCTTTCCTACCGGGCGCTCAAGCGGGGCTGGGAAGTGCGCTACGAACCGCGGGCCATCGCCTATCACAAGGTGCGGGGCACTATCGGCAGGCAGGAAAAACAACGGCGCATCGGCCTGATCTCGGCGCGCAACAATTATCTCTTCGTTTGGAAAAACATCCTCGACCCGGCGATGACGGTATCGTTTCTGTTTTTCATTCCTCTGTTTCTGGTGCGCGACCTGTTGCGGCTGAAGGGCCGGTTCTGGATCGCTTTTTTCATGGCGCTGGGGCGGCTTCCACGGGCATTGGCGGGACGCCGGGCGGAAAAAAAGGCGGCGCGCTTCTCCGACAAGGATATCCTGACGCGGGTCAACGGCGGGTCGCGCTGAGCGAAAATAAAAAACCCCGTCCCCGCACAAAAGCGGGAACGGGGGAAAACCGCGCCGTTCTTATTTCACGGTAATCTCAATGGTGTCCGAGAGAGGCGGGTTATAGGGCACATGATTGCCCTGGGCAAACAGGGCGCGAATGATATGCTTGCCCGAACCCAGAGTCAGCGTTTTGCACGTGGAGCCGTCACCCATGTGAACGTGGTTGGCATCCTTGCCGATGGCGTTGCCCAGGTTGGCCGGCAAGTCAACGTCAATCAGCAAATGATGATGGCCCTTGCCGGCGTTCACGCCGTTTTTTGCCGGTTCCACCTGCACTCCGAAAACTTCCATGCAAACCTCCACCGGGCCGCTCACGGTGGCTCCATTCAGCGGTTTGACGATGGTCACCGCGTTGGCGGCAAGGGCGCCGGAGACAGTCAAAACGAACAGAAACATCCACAAAACACCTGACATCAAAAACAGCTTTCTCATGAAAGGTCCTCCCCAAATCAACAGGTTAAAAATAGTTGCCACGGGCGAACCCGCCCGGCGCCTCGCTCAAATCTTCCTCCCCGCAAAAAAGCCGGGAGGACGAAAGAATGAATTGCCCGGCAAACATCGCGCACCAAGCCGGTGCTTTCTTGCCGGGCTTTCATTATAATGATGGGATGATTTTAGAGAATAAAAGATTCAAAAGAAAGCCCCCGGATTCTTACCCGCGCTCGGAAAACTTCCCGGGCGGCAGACTTGTCTTGCCGGTTGTTTTCTGGTCGATGGTTCTGCTGATGCAGGGATGCGGCGGCGCGTTCAGCGGCGAACAGACACTGAAAAAAGACGGTCTCGCCCTCACCTACCGCAGTGTCAACCGTATTTTCCCGGATATCGACACGATGCCACTGCAACATCCGGCTCGTATTTCACAAGACACGATGCGACGCCATCTCCTCTCACTGCGGTACGGAAAACCCGGCTCCGGAGGCGGAAGGAAAGCCGTCTTTACGCCGAAGGACGCCGGCAAGATAAGCCGCCTGCTGGCCAAGGCGCTCAACCGGGCGCGCCGGGACCGGTACATCCACTTCGAATTCGCCGCCGCAAAAGGCGCAACCGCCGGAGAGGTGTTTGCCGGCGACCGGAAAATTCACTGGGTGTTTACGGAAATCAACGGCGTCGATTATTCCAACGACCCCCTGGGAATACGCAAGAGAACCTGGAAACTGGCGCCGCAACAAGGCCAGCGTTACTACTTCATAAAAACCGATTTCGGGAAAAAACCGCGGGAAAACTGGATCGTTGCCGACTTGCTCCCGCCCCGGCCAAGCCGCAAGCCCGTCAAAAGCATGAGAAGCGAACCGGCCTCCTCCTCCGCGGGCAAAACCGGGGCCACGGATAAACGCGAGTTGCTCCGGTTCCTGAAACACCTGCGCGAAAAAGGCCTGATTGACGACGCTGAGTACGAACGGGAAAAAAAGGACTTGATGAAGAAATAATTCCGATCCGTTGCCGACGGACGCCTGCCGCCGCGAACAACCTTCACGGATATTATGAAGTCGCTGGCCGATGTTTTTCAGGAAGGAGGATGGAAAATGTCGTGCCGTGCCGGGCCTGGCTTTTGACGGAAATTTTGCCGCAATGTCTGTCCACAATTTTTTTGCATACGAACAAACCCATTCCCGTTCCATCAAATTTCTGTTTATCGTGTAGCCGTTTGAACGGTTGAAAAATCCGGTGATAATATTTCTCATCAAAACCGACGCCATTATCCTTGACGCAAATATTCCAAAACCCGTCTTCATGGGGAAACCCCTTGATGGAAATCCTCGGAAGGACCCCTTCCATGCGGTACTTGAGGGAATTGGTAATCAAATTTTTAAACAACTGCCGTATTTGAAACTTGTCGGCCTCAATGGTGGGAAGGCTTTCAAACTTAATCTCCCCCCTGTACTCGTCGATTAAATCCTCCAAATCATCCCTCACCCCGGAAATCACCTCGCTCAAACTGACCGGTTCAAATTTGAGATCAAAAAAGGACATGCTGGAATATCTCAGCAAATCCTCAATAAAACCCTTCATCTTTCCGGCGGCATTCAGCATTCGCTCCAAATAGTGCATTTCCTTTTCGTCAAGTTTTTCCGAGCAGGAAGTGATCAGCCGGTCTGCAAAAAGCTCCATCTTGCGCAAGGGTTCCTGGAGGTCGTGGGAGGCGGTAAAGGCAAAGTTCTCCATTTCTTCGTGGGATTCCTGCAATTCCCTTGCCTGGGACCTGAACTTTTCCTCGATGCGTTTTCTGTCCGTGATATCCATTCCATATATATCGACATAACCCATCTTGTCTATCGGGACGACATTAAAGGCGAACCAACTCCCCTTAAACTCATCTTCGAACCGTATGATTTTTCCGGTGGACAAGGCCCGCGAAAAAGTTTCCCGCCAATTATCCGGCAGAAAACCGCCTATAGTGCAATTCCACTTTTTGCGAAAAATGTCGCAGGCCCTATTTCTGAAGAGAACCTCCCCCGCGTTGGAAACCCGAAGGACCGGAGAAGGATTTTCTGAGGGGAATTTGGACAAGCTCAAAATTTCCCGCTCCGCCGCCTTTCGCGCGGAAATATCGCGCACAAGCCCTATAAAAACGCTTTCATCTCCCCGCATCAGTTCGCTGACCGAAATTTCCAAATCGACGATCGTGCCGTCCTTCCGTTTTCCTGGAACCTCCCGCAGGATTTCTATGACCCGTGCCACGCCCGTTTTGAGATAGTTGTGAAGATAAATATCATGTTCATCGCTGTAAGGTTTCGGCATTAAACAGGAAATATTCGTTCCCGTTATTTCGTCCGCCGAATAGCCGAAAATTCTCTCCACGGCCGGATTGGCAAACCGGATGACCCCCCTTGCATCAATAACAATGACTCCATCAAATGTATTAAAAACGATGGATTCGAATATTTGTCGATTATGATCCAGCATGGAACCCGCAAAACCGCAAAAGTTTTCTTTCCTTACGGTAAAATATAATTTATAATT
>JBHHYO010000006.1:0-70968 GCA_046757665.1 Nitrospinales bacterium | reverse complement strand
AAAGAAAAAAGCTACAAAAAAGAAAGCCGCAAAGAAGAAAAGGTAAGCGGGCTTGAGTTCAGTTCAACCAAAAGCACCAGCCTGACATTCCACCAAACCGAAGAGGGAAATCGTTTCAGCGCCCGATATTTTCTCTTCCCGCCTTGACTTCCTGTCCTTCCATTTGATTTATCTCCCACCCGTTTTTGTTACTCGCCGTCCACACTCCGGTTGTCTGCCGATTGTACCGTTTCATTGCAAAATGCGGTGGAAAACTCCTTTCAGATAGTTTGCCTCCTTAAAGACAGCCGGATGATCGACAGCGTGCCGCGTGCGCATCATTTCTTCGCGGAGTCTGCCGGCGGCTTCGATTCCACGGTCCACCGCAAGAAAAAACTCCCGTGCCTCCACCGGCGCCGAGCAGGACGCGGTGAACAAGATACCTCCGGGAGCCGTTCGCCGCGCACCCGCTTCCGCCAGACGAGTATAGGCCGTCAACGCATCAGGCACTTGTTTCTTGCCGCGGGCAAAAGCAGGCGGATCGAGAATCACCAGATCAAACCTTTGACCTTCCCGATTCAGTCGATCCAGTTCCCGAAAGACATCCCCCTGAATTTGACGAAAGCTTTTTTTCCCGCCGGCAGTTTCGGGAAAATTAAGCGCCCAATTGTTTCTTGCCGCTTGCAGTGCATGGCGGTTCAATTCGATTTCCAGGACGGAACGGCACCCGCCCGCAAACGCATAAACGGAAAACCCGCCCGTATAGCTGAAAACATTCAGCACGGATTTTCCTTGGGCCAGTTCCCGCACGTGGCGGCGGTTTTCCCTTTGATCGAAATAAAATCCCGTTTTCTGGCCGCGGACTACATCCGCTTCAAACCACAGTCCGCTCTCTTGAAACCGCACGGCGGATTGCAACGGCGGGCCGGATAAAATTTCTCCGTCTCCAGGAAACCGCGAGGCCTCAACCTTGCGGCTCAAGCGCAGAACGCACCTTTTGACGGGCAACAGTTCATGAGCCAACAACCGGATGGTTTCCAGATAAGGCGCCCAGGCGCACGAATAAATTTTTATAACCGCCGTGTCCGCGTAGCGGTCCAGAATCAGTCCGGGGAACCCGTCGCTTTCGCCGTTGAGCGCCCGGTACCCCGTGGTGTGTTCGTCGGCCAGGGATTTTCTCAAGGCCAGGGCGCCGGCAAAGCGTTTCCGAAAAAACGCGGCGTCGATCACCGCCGGCGCTCCGGTTTGCAAAATGCGCAAGCTGATCTCGGAAAACGGATCGTAAATCCCAATGGCGAGGAAACGGTTGTCGGCGTCGTAAACCACTCCCAGGTCGCCCGGCGCGCCGGAAATCGCGTCGTCATGCACCTGATGCCGGAATATCCACGGATACCCCCTGCGAATTTTTCTTTGCGATGTTTTGGAAATTTTGATCCTGAAGGTTCCCGGTTTTGCCGTTTGTGAAGCTCCTGTCATACCCTCCTCCCCGGATGAAAACCTCGAGGCGCGTCAATTGCCCGGCAAGGCGGAGTCGTAAAGACGAATGGTTTTCACAAACTCCTCTTTGTTTTGCGGTGGGACCCGGCGATGATACGTTTTGTGTTTTTTAGATTTAAAAGGATTCAAGACAACCGGTTTCGCACCCCGGACGAGAATCTCATAATGCAAGTGGGGCGCGAAACTTCTGCCGGAATTTCCGGATTCGGCAATCTTCCGACCCTGCTTGACGAACTCCTCGCGTTTGACGAGAGTCTTGCTCAGGTGCAGGTAGCGTGTTTTCACCCCGGCGCCGGGGTGATCGATTTCCAGACTGTAGCCGTTGGCCCTGACGTTCCAGTTTCTGCGGGTCACGCGGCCGTCGAAAGTCGCGTACACCGGCGTGCCCACCGGAGCCTTGAAATCGGTTCCCGAATGGCCGCGAAACCTTCCCTTGCGATAATCGCCCGGCAACGAGGTGATTTCAACGTAATTTTTTATCGGCGTTTCCTTGTCAACGATGCGGGCGGCGATCTCCTGTCCGTCGGCATCGAAAAACGAGCCGTACCGGGCTCCGGGATACTTGTAAAAATTTGCCTCAAACGTTTTTTTGAAATACGCGCTTTGGTATTTCAATTTCAAAATATGAAACAGCATCTCATCATCGGTCTCCTCATAAACCAGGCTCAGGGAATCCCCTTTGCGCATTTGTTTGTTGAGGTCGATAAACCACGTCAGAAGCCGGCCCACGTAGGCAGAGAGGATAGCGCAACCGCCGTCCCGGCTTAACACCCTGCACAGTGTACCGTTCAGGGAACCCGCGATCTTGAAACGACGCGAATGAACGGGCCGCCCCGCAAAGCGCTCGTTCGGAACAAACGACACTCTCTTCGCCCGCGGCGAATCAATGCGCTCCGGGGGAGGCGCTTCCGCCGCGATGGGAGCAACGGCACCATCCGCCGAAACTCTCTCTGCCGAAGTGTCCGTCGACGGAGCGCTCTCTGCCGGTGCATTCTTCGCCGAAGATTTGAGGTCCACCTGCGCAAGCGAGACGCCGCTTGCTTCCCGCCCGTTTTGAACAAAAACGAAATAACCATTCAAAAGCAGGGACACGGCGAGAAGAAAACCCAAAATCCCCTCCCGCCCGGACGCCTTGCCGGCGCCGCCGTTCGGATTGTTCCGCGAGGAATATTCTTTCATTATGATTACTTGCGTTGGGTGCGAAGGTTTGTTTCCCGGCAGGATGACAACATAAAAACCGCGGACGGTTTATCGGGATTGCCGCGAACAGCGTTTTTTGTAACCGACCGCCGGTGTTTCATTATAGAATTGGTGATTACTTAAACCGGACCGGCAAGTATTATCGCAAATCGCCTGCCGTTTGACAACCGCGGACCTGCGGGGAACACAATGAACTTCAAACCGGAAATCATTTATATCGAACCGGACGCCGAGGATTATACCTTGACGCGGGAGGTACTACGCCGTTTCCCGGACGTTCCGGTGTTTGCCGGCGCGGAGCCGCGCGCCGTGGTCGAAGAAATTCGCCGCAACTCGGCCGATGTGTTCGGCACCGCCAAAAAGCGGCTGTTGCTTTCGCGGTTCAAAGGCTCGTTTTTGAAAAAATGTCCGGGGATCAGCCCCGGCATGGTGTGTTGCAATTATTACATCGTCAACTTGATGACCAACTGCATTTACGATTGCTCGTATTGCGTGTTGCAGGATTTTCTGGAAAACAATCCGCTCCTCACGGCCTTTGTCAACGTAGAGGATATTCTTGCCGAACTGGACGCCGTATTTGCCGCCAATCCCGAACGCGCATTCCGGGTAGGCACCGGCGAGGCGGCGGACAGCCTGGCGCTGGACGATGTCATCCCCCATTCCAACCTTCTCGTGCCGTTTTTCAACCAGAGGGAAAACGCAGTGCTGGAGTTGAAAACCAAATCCGCCTGCGTCGACAACCTGTTGAAACAGGATGACCCCGGAAACGTCATCGTTTCTTGGTCCATCAACCCGCAGGAAGTTGTCGAACAGGAGGAAAAACTCACCGCCAGCCTGGATGAAAGACTGCAAGCGGCGCGCCGGTGCCGCGACAAGGGGTACCGCATCGGATTTCATTTCGACCCCGTCATTCTCTTTCCCGGCTGGGAACAAGCCTATCGAACGCTGGTGGACCAACTGTTCCAAACCGTCCAACCCGCGCAGATCGAATGGATCAGCCTCGGCAGTTTCCGTTTCCGCCCGAATTTAAAGCGGATCATGCAAGACCGCCACCCCGACACCCGGTTGCTCAATGGCGAGCACGTGGTTTGCGAGGACGGCAAGTTCCGCTACCTCCGCCCCCTGAGAAACCGGGCGTATGCCGCCATCCGGGAGTATCTGAAAAAATACTCCGTGGACTTGCCCGTTTACTTCTGCATGGAAACAAAAGAAATCTGGCAGGACGCCACCGGCAAACTGCCGCGTAGCGACAAAAAACTCGACGCATTTTTTGATTTGTAGGCCATCGGGTGGCTTGCGCCACACCGTTACGACCGTGTGGTTTCTTTTTGGAAAGCGCGGCGAAGCCGGCCCCAGTGAAACGCCGAGCCGGGATCGAATTTTCTGGCGACGCCCGCTCGGGTTCCTCCTTGAACATGCGCATGGCCCAGCACGCCGGAAAAAGCGGAAAAGTTTTTGATACGGCTCAGGGGCGTGCGTCTCGACTGCTTGTCATAAGGCACCTGCAACTTGACCCGCGGAAGCAGTTTGTTGACCCCGATGCAAAGGCGAATCAAGGCGCGGTATTGTTCCTCCGTAAAATCCCACATGCGCACCGTCCGGCCGTTGATGCGCCGGCTGAACCAACCCCGGTCGCCGAACGCCCGGGCAACGGCGGGTTTGAAACCGAGCACGCGGATTTTGTCCCGATAGGCGGCGGGCAGGATGAATCGCCAGCGGCCGTTTGTTTTCCGGTACTGGTCGCGATCGACCCGGTATAGCTCCGACTCCGAAGCCAGGGCCTCCCACGAAAGATTGGAAATTTCCACGTGAACGGAACGGGCATTGCCTTTGCCGTCGTCCGCCGGCGCGGTGTTGGTTTTCCAATACAAATCACAAGTCTGATAGATCGTGCCATCCAGGTCCAGATAAAAATGACTCCCCTTGAAGTCGCTTTGCTTCATCACTTGATGGCAATGATGAGAGCAGTAACACACGTCGTAATGCAAAATGAGCTGGTGGACGATTTGCTTCAATTCCTCATAGGCGCTGGCCGGGTCGGTAATCCGGTAGGCTTCATGAGGTTGGGTGGGATGATCGTCCAGCGCAGGATCGTGCCGGGTGCAGTCGGGCCGGCCCCGCTTGTTGGGGCAGGCGTATCCTCCCGCCTGATGCCACAAGACCACTGGCGTACCGATATCCGCCTTGATACCGCAAGCGACAATACTTTGGTTCATAGAGTATTCATTCAAGGGCGCATGGGGCACGCGGCGCTCGAAGGGTTGCCAGGTTCTGCACCGCGCCCGGTTTGCGATGCCCGTGCCGTTTTGCCCTAACCGGAATTATCTTCAATTTCCTTGCCCCAGTGCAGTTTTTCCCGCAGAACCTTGTAATAATTTCTGGTGGGCGACTTGATCAGTTGAATGCAATTTTCGGCCTTTGTGATGCTCAGCACGTCGTCTTTTTTCATGTCGCACCCTTCCTGGCCGTCCAGGGTGATGCGGATGTCTTCGCTGGCGGTGGCAAGCATCACCTTGATTTCCGAATCGTCCGGAACGACGATGGGACGGTTTGTCAAAGCAAAGGGACAGATGGGCGACAGGGCGAGGGCGTGCATCCGCGGATGAATAATGGGCCCGCCCGCCGATAAAGAATGGGCCGTCGATCCCGTCGGCGTCGCAATGATCAGCCCGTCGGCACGGTAAGAGGTCATGTATTGATCGTTCACATGAACCTCCAGGTTGACGATCCGGGATAAAACCCCGCCATTGATCACCACCTCGTTGAGAACGCTATAGTCCTCCACCGCACGGTTCTTCCGCCATAGCCGGGCATTGAGGAGCATCCGTTTTTCGATCTGGAAATCGCCGCGCAAAATCCCGTCGAGTTGCTCATACAGCTCCGCAAGGGTAAATTCGGTGAGAAATCCCAGCGTCCCCAGGTTGACCGCCAGCACCGGAATATTGAAGGGATGCGTGATCCGCGCAACGCTCAACAACGTACCGTCGCCCCCCAGGACGATGATCAGGTCGGCCTGCGAGGGAATCTGAACTTTTTCGTAGGGTGAGGTTTCATCCACGATGGCGGATGTCTGCCGGTCCATAAAGATGTGGCAACCGTTGTGGCGCAATCGCTCGATCAGTCCCCGGAGAATTTCCGGGGTGGCCGGAGGAGAAGGTTTGCAAAAAATAGCGATCTGTTTACAAGAGGCCAACCGATTTCACCTTTAACGTTTTATGCGTACGGCAACGGCATTGCTCCTTGCCCCGCGGGGAAGAACCGCACAGGCCCGTCCCGAAGGGGGAAAAACGCAAGCCATGCAAAAATAAAAAGGGGGGAAAGGATGAAACGGACGCGAAATGGCGTTTCCGGCTAAAGGTCGCCAAAATCCTGCGGCTTGATGTTTTCAAGCCATTTTTTCCATTGGTCCTTGTCTTCGACCGGTTTCTTTTCCTGATCGGGAACCTCGATGCTCTTGGCGGCTTCAATCACCTTTTCCTCAACGAATATGGGAGCTTTGACTCGCAGAGCCAAGGCGATGGCATCACTGGGGCGGGAATCGATGTTCAGGGTGTTCCCGTTGGACTTGAGGGAAATGACGGCGTAAAACGTGTTGTCCTTAAGCTCGTTGACGAGAATATGAATGATTTTGGCTTTTAAGCCATGGATCATATTCTTCAGCAAGTCGTGTGTCATGGGGCGCGGGGTGGATATCTTCTCAATCTCCAGGGCAATGGCATTGGCCTCGAAAATGCCCACCCAAATCGGCAACGCCTTGGTCCCGGTCAAATCCTTTAAAATAATTATGGGCATGTTGGTCAAGGGATCCAACGTAAGCCCTTCAACTTTCATCTCTACCATAACGAAAAGCCCAAACCATGTTTTACAGCAATTGTTTTTCGGTCCCGTGGTAGCGTTTGACATCGTTTCCCTGGGAATTTTGCCGATGATCGCTTATCTTTAGAATATAGAAAAACTCCCCGGCTTTGTCAATGCTGGGAAAAAGAATAAAGCCTCTCGCGAGAAAGCGATGGGGGGGCGGAAGCGGCCGGAACAAAATCATTTGTTTCTGATATTTTCATTAAGAAAAACCTGAAGCCTGACTTGCACCTCTTCGGGAACCTCAACGGACTTCAACGTCTTCCGGCAAATCTTCGTAGCGGTTTGATAGGTTTGCAAAAACGCGATACAGGGGGGACAGTCTTCAAAGTGCTCATTCAGCTTCGCATGAACCTCCGGGGTCAACTCGCCTTCAAGATAGCCATACAGCAGATCCAGACATTCTTTACAACAAATCATTATTTCACCCCCGGGTTCGATACTCTTCAAAATAATTGGAAAGCTTTTTCCGTAAAAACAGCCGCGCCCGATGCAGTCTGGATTTCACCGCCGGGACGGTCAAATCCAAAATCTCACTGACTTTTTCGGTGGACAACTCTTCCACATCGCGCAAAATGAAAACCACCTTTTCCTTTTCCGGAAGAAGGTTGACCGCACTTTGTATGACCTCCCGCGTTTCATTGGAGAACAGCAAAGATTCCGAGTTCTGCGACCAATCCCGGATTTTTTCCTGATGATATCCGGAGTGGTTAAAATTGGGAAGCATGTCGTCCAGGGAAACTGTCTGTTGCTTCTTCCTGCTTCGCAACTTCATGTAAACCGCATTTAACGTAATCCGGTACACCCAACTGGAAAAAGCCGATTTGCCCTGAAATGTGCCGATTTTCCTGAATATCGTCAGCAAGACTTCCTGCACCACATCTTGCGAGTCCATCGGATTATGCGTCATGTTAAACGCGAGCGCATAAACCTTTTTCTGGTACCGTTCGACAAACTCGTCGAACGCCTTCAGGTCTCCCTTTTTCAGGTCTCGAACCAGATCCTCTTCTTTTTCGACTCTACCCGGATTCCGGGTTACGTTTTGTCCATGAGCAGGCATGGGTTAATCCCTATGAATAGCGGGGAATCGGGAGCATATCACACGAGTTTTGGAACTGTCGCTTTTCGGGAGAGACAAAACCCTGCCTGTATTTTCGATGATTCTCACAAAGAAAAGGTTCGCAATTCGGGAATTTTGTCCACCCAACGGCATTGCCTCGTTCCTGAAAAACTTCATGGCCACGGGAAGAAACCTGTCACACTTTTTCCTTTTCCGATTCCGCGGAAGAGGCCGTTGCATTGTCCTGCGCTTGCGGGGTCGAATCCGTATCAGACTCCAGAACGGCTTGTTCGACGTCCGCCTCGTCTTTGATTGCTTCAGCTTCGCTCATCGACTTTTTAAAATTCTTGATGCTGTTGCCGAACGCACTGCCGATTTCCGGGAGTTTCCCGGCGCCGAAGATAATCATAATGATGACCAGAATAATCATCAATTCAGGGAAACCGATGCCCATCATAAGGTCTCACCCCCTTTTTCCATGGAAATACGAAAGGTTTTCATTTTTATAACGACACCATACCATATTCAGGCGGTTCCTTCATAGATATCTTGCAAAATTCTCCGGTTTGTCCCCGCAAACGGCGCTATCCCTACAAAGTCTCCCGAAGCACTCGGACGCGCAGGGAGGGAGCAATCTTGCCGGACAAAAGGAGTTTTAATTATTCATTAACAAAAACAGGCCTTTGTGCTAAAATCGCTTCTCGATTTTTTTGTTAAAAAAAACGCCCCTTTGAGGAGGCCCGGGTGAAGAACTTCAAATGCGTGCTCGTACTACTGTTCCTGCTGATTCTAAGTTCAAACCAAACAGCCAGTGCCGGCAACTCCACCCCCACACGCTTTCACAAAGGGCATGTCGGTTACGGGCTGGATGTCGGATTCGGATTTGGGTTTAATCTCCCCACCAGCGAAGACCGGGTGGACTCCCAATACGGGTTTTTCGCTCCCAACCTCGAATACGACCTCACCGGCAACATCGCCAAGGGATCCTTTTACCAGGGAAACCTTAATTTCGTGGCGGAAGCCACCGTCCTGGCGTTCCAGCATCCCGACACCAGCGTTCTCGCCGGCTTCTCCCCCATGTTAAAATACAAGTTCGTCAAGCCCACAAGAAAATGGGCGCCGACGTTTCTGGCCGGCATCGGCTTTGCCTACACCGATTTTGACCGGGACGTCCGCGAGATCACCGGCGATTTTCAGTTTCTGCTACATGCGGGCGTGGGGATCGAATTTTATGACACTCCCGTAGGAGATTTTTCCGTTGATTACAGGCTCCTGCATGTTTCCAACGGCGGCATTGAATCCCCGAATATCGGGCTCAACACCGGCGTGATTTCTGTGGGTTTTGAATTTTAAGGAAGAGGGAGACCATCTCCGAACGATCTAAGGCCTCTTGCGGTTCCCGGGTTTTCGTGTTTTCATTACCCCCTCTTTGAGTTTTATCCTCCCTTTTCGTATTTGACTTATGGTTTCGCCCGTCTCAGCCAAAGTACCGCCAACGTCCGACAAGTCCCCCGGAGGGGTCAACCGGCTGTTGGTCAAGGTGGAGCGGTTCGCCTACGCCTATTCCAAAACCGTCATTCTGTTTTCCCTCCTGTTGGCCCTGGCTTCCATATGGGTGACCAGCCACTTCCTGAAATTCAATACCAGCCGGGGGGACCTGGTTTCCAAAGACCTCCCCTACAACCAGCGCAATGAAGCCTACCGCCAGGAATTCGAAAATTTCGACGGCATGATCATCGTCGTGGAAGGCAACAATCCCGACCAGATGGAAGGCTTCACCCACGCCCTGGCGCAGGAATTGAATACGAAGCATTCCGTTTTCTCGCAAATCTTTTACCAGGTGGATACCGCCTATTTCAAAAAACGGGCGCTCCTGTACCTCAAGCCTCACGAATTGCAGGACCTGAAGGAAAAAATCGAAGCCCACCAGGATTTCCTGGAAGATGTCAACGCCGCGCCGGGCTTGAACCAGCTACTCAGAAGCATCAACGCGAAAATCAGCTCGGGGATGGTGGAAACCCTGCTCTCCGATTTTCTGGGCGATGAGGACTCCAGTGAAGGCCCGGAGGATGACAGCGCCGACCTGGGCTTGCTGATTTCGATCCTCAAACAGATGACGGCCTATCTGAACGGGGAAACGCATTTTCGCTCGCCCTGGCAATCCTTTTTGTCCGACCGAAAGGACTCCCTCGCCAACAAAGGTTATCTGGTGTCCAAGGACGAGCGCATGATGTTCATTCTCCTCAAACCCAAGGCGACCAAGAACGATTTTACCGGATCGAGAAAATCCATTGAAGTCATCCGCAGTTTGATCCGCGGCCTGAAACCGCGGTTTCCGGATGTCCAGGTCGGCCTGACCGGCGGCGACGTGATCGCCTCCGACGAAATGGTGGTGACCCTGCACGACGTCACCCGCGCCTCGCAGATTGCCCTCGTGGGCGTGGTGCTCCTGTTCGTGGCTTTTTTCAGAGGCATCGTCAAACCGTTGCTGGCGGTGTTTTCGCTGGTCATCGGCATTTGCTGGGCGATGGGGTTTACCACCCTGACCGTCGGACACCTGAACATTCTGTCCGTTGTGTTCACCACCATCCTGATCGGCCTGGGCATCGACTTCGGCGTTCATATCCTCGAAAGATACCGGGAGGAACGATCGTCCGGAAAGGACATCATCACCGCACTGGAAAAAACCATCCGCGGCACCGGCATGGGAAACTTTGCCGGCGCCATCACCACCGCCATCGCCTTCGGCGCGATGACGTTGACCGATTTCAAGGGAATCGCCGAGCTGGGCTGGATCGCCGGCGGCGGCATAATACTCTGCTTCGTGGCGATGATCCTCCTGTTGCCGGCCCTGGTCACCCTGGAGGAAAAACACCGCGGCAACATCTATCGAAACCGCTCCGTCCAGACGGCGAACTCAAAAACCCTGGACCGGGTTTTCGACCATTACCGGTGGATCATTGTGATTTCCGCCGTGTCGGTCGTCTGGGCGGGGTGGTCGCTGAAAGACCTCACCTTCGATTACAACATCCTCAAACTGCAAGCCAAGGGAACCGAGGCCGTCCAGTATGAATTGAAAATCATCGAAGGCGCCAAGCGCTCCACCTGGTACGCCGCGGTAATCACCTCTTCCCTCGACGAGGCCAAACGAAAACTGAAGCTCATCAAGGCCCTGCCCACCGTCGGCAACGCCGAAAGCATCGTCTCCATTCTGCCCGACAACCAGGAACAAAAAATCGAAACGATCAAAACGCTCGCTCCCATGCTGGATGGCCTGGAAGTCGAACCCGAAGACAGCATCCTGTCCGTAAAAGGGCTGACGCGGACCATGAAGCGGATTGTGTTCAAGCTCAGAAGCCGGGAAAAAACGCCGGACACCGGCCTGGAACAAATCGAGCCCGGTTCGGTGGAGGAAGCCCACTACTGGGCGCAAAAATTCTTGCGCGACATCCGCAACCTGGACGAAGACACGGCCGCCCGGCGGCTGAGCCTCTACTCGGAAAAACTGTTCGCCGACTACCGGGAAAAAATCCGCGACCTGCAAACCGCGGCGCATCCCACCCCGGTGCGCATCGAAGACCTGCCCCACTCCCTGCGGAAACGATTCATCGGCAAAACCGGCAAATACCTGATCTCCGTGTTTCCCAACATCAGCATCTGGGAACGCCAGGCCATGGAGCAGTTCCTCCGGCAAATCCGGCAAATCGATCCCAATGTCACCGGCAACGCCGTCCACATGTACGAATCCAGCCGCCTTATGAAGGAAGGCTACATCAAGGGCGGCATTTACGCCATGGCCGCCATTTTCCTTTATATCCTGACCACCTGCAAAAACCTGCGGACGACTTTCCTCATCCTCTTGCCGACGCTGGTCGGCTCGGTTTGGACCATCGGCATCATGGACTGGCTGAACGTGAAATTCAACCTGGCCAACCTGGTCATTTTGCCCTTGATCATCGGCATCGGGGTTGTCGCCGGAGTCCACATCATCCACCGTTATCGGGAAGAAGCGAACAAGGAAATCTGCGTGCTCTCCAAAAGCACGGGCCGGGCCGTAGTGGTCAGCTCCCTGACCACCATGATCGGTTTTGGTAGCCTGATGGTGGCGGACCACCAGGGGATTTACAGCCTGGGCCTGGTGCTCACCCTGGGCGTGGGCAGTTGCCTGGTCGCCTCGGTCACCCTCCTGCCCGCCCTGCTCAAACTTTGCACGGTCAAAGGCTGGCAAGTCTGACCCCCAACACGAACAAAAACCCGAAACCACCCCCTTCACGACCTGCCGGTTGAGCGTCCCTCTCATGCAAAGCCCTTCGGCAGACATGACCGGGGCCTGACCGAGCCCGCCCGCATTCCTGTCATGGTGAGCCCGTCGAACCATGACAGCGCCTGACCGGAGCCGATTTTCGTAAAAATTTTTTTTTGAAAAACGAGGAACGAAATAGTCGAAACGTCAGGTAGCAAAATCGGCAACCCATTGCGCCGCAAGCCGTTTCCCCGGCTGGCGGTCAGGTAAAAATCAACGAATTTCGCGGCAAAACGGCCCAAAAACCGGATCGCATTTTGTCTTTTATCCGTATGATTTTAAATGATTTGCAAAAATGCGTTTTGGTATATCGAACCCCGCCGTTTGAAGATTAAAATTTACCATGCCGAAATCACCGCAAAGCCGCCAAGGGCGCAAAGAAAAGCAAAAAAACTGAACCACCGATGTCTGCCCTGAGCCTGTCGAAGGGGACACAGATAGACACAGAAAAGCCCCCTTCAAGGGAGGAGGTTTAGGGGATTTTTCTTTCCTCGTTCCCATCCACGTTTCGCATCCTCGTTCCCACGCGCCGCGCTCTTGTTCCCCCTCGTTCCCACGCTCTCAGGCTGTGTCACAACAGGATTAAAAAAAGCGGAGGTAGCGTTTTTGAAAATATGGATTGGTCAAAACAGACGCCGTTCTTAATCCAACCTTTTTTCGACCCGATTAAGCGTTATCTTCGTTAACCGGGCCTGTTTTTTTTAGAGGAATGCGGGGTTTCCATCCCCCTTTATCCCGATAACTTGGCGACCAGCGTTGGTACTCCAAGCAAGGTGATCATCCGTGACAGGTTAAAACAGCTCGACAGAAGCGCCATCTCCGCTTTGACTCCGTCGAGACCTTTGAGCAAAAAGGCTCCGACTCCCAAATTGCGCTTTATATGACCAAAGGGATGCTCCACTCTTGCTTTCCTGAGTTTGTAAATGGCCTGGCTCTCGCTTGTTTGGTACTGCTTCTCTAATTTCAGCTTGGTGTCTTCGTGCTCGAGCCGTCTGATGCGCCTGCCGGTTCTCGACGTTGTGCAAACACCAAAATGCGCGCAGGCCAGACAGAACGATTGGCTCTCGATCTCATACACTCGATGGCGCTTATGCTTGTCCCTGAATGAAAAACGATAGCTTAATGGATTACCCCGCTTTTCCGGCCTCCCGTCTCCGGTCTCCGTTTTTATCCCTTACATATAACGCCAAATGCAGGTATGCGGCGGCGGAAACCCTTTTGATCCGGCAGATTGAAAAGACAATGGGGGTAGGTGTGTGAAGCGAACTCCCCCCTCCCGGCAGAATAAAAAACTGCACATCAATTGCAAAAAATTCCTACATTATTCCCACTAACCGGACGTTTTTCAACGGTTATGGGGTTTTGGGTATTTTTTTATCTTATTGTTAAATAAGTACTTCTGGAAACTTTTAAAAAAAACGTAACGCCGTTGTTTTTTGGTATGGTCTGTGCAAAATTTTCCGATCAAGATAATTAACGAAAACTTTAAACAGAGGTCCGATCATGTTATCGCCATCCGAAAATCAAAACAGGAAGCACGAAAATTTTTCCGGGTCGCGCCCGCGCTTCAACATTTGGTTGTTCCTTGTTATCAGTTTCATTTGTTCCGGATTCGTTTTCATAAACGGCGACCGGTTTCCGGGCGGAACCTATACGGTGTACGCCGATTTTCAGTCGGTGGTCGGAATGAGCGAAGGCGCTAAAATTGAAATCGCCGGTATCAAGATCGGAGTTGTCGATGGAATTTCCCTGACCTCCGATGACATGGCGCGGGTCGAAATGAGAATCCGCAAGGACATCGTCCTGCCGGATGACTCCATCATTTCGGTACGAACACGGGGTTTGATGGGAAACAAGGTTCTGACGATTTCCCGCGGCGGGTCGCCGAATATCGTCCCCCCCGGCGGCGTATTGCAGGAAACCGAATCCGGCGTCGACCTGGAGGCCGTGATCGGCCGGCTGATTTACGGAAGCATCTGAACTTTCTTGCCGGGCCCTGTTTTTTCCTTACCGGAGGCGGTTGAGCGCCGCCATCACCTCCAGAAGGCGGCAGAATCAGGACCGCGACCCGTATCGGAAAGCGTTGAGCGATAGTAGTCCATGACCAGCTTCTTCATGACCAATCGATTATATTTCGATTCCAAAACGTTTTTTGGAATACAAGTTTTATCGTTAAATTTTAAACCGCTGAATTTCAACCTCTCAATTTTAATTTTTATGTTTTTGTTTCTTCTTTTTAATGATTCAAAACGCCGGTGAAGTCTGTATCTGGTTTTTTGATATCTGCTCCCCTTGAAATACTCGCCTATCGTTCTCCTTAGATTCTTTGCTTCTCCAATGTGCAATAAGGAACTTTTATTCTTGTATTGTTTGTTTTCGATGACCCACCTATAGATTGCAAATGTCTCCAATTGCTTGGGCAAAGATTTTATGGCGTTTTTGTTTTTTGCATCAAAAAGGACTTCTTTTCCTTCTTGGTCTTTTACCACCTCCCATTTGGGAGTAGAAAATAATCCAATTAGGAAATAATCCTTCGGATACAGGTAATCCTCGCCCGACTCGTCAATAACCCGAATGCATCCATGTCCGGCGGCGTCAGTGTCAGGCACCACCCGGTACATCTTTCCGCGCTCCAGCGAGGCGGCGTAACCCTCGTTCTTGACGCAAAGAGCATATTGCGTTTTTAATAATTGTTGCTTCATGATTATTCCGTCAGAATCCGTTTGAGCTTGATTTCCTTTTTCCCAATGCCGTGCGCTTCGTACCAATGCACCTCGGCCTTGCAAGTCCCGCCATCGGGAGACGCACCCTGGCGGTTCCCTTCATTTTTTTCCAGCGACCTTTCCCGTAGGCATTTTTCAACCGCGAAAGCTCACGAATGGTATTGCCGGACGCAATCGTTTCAACGCCGGTAATTTCACCAAGAACCCTGATTCTCATGCACCTTTTATGCTACAAGTTTTGTCCTCTCAAGGCAAGGGCATTGCTTTACCGGAGGCGGTTGAGCGCCGCCATGACTTCCTGAATGCGCGGCAACGCCAGGCGCCCCGTGTTGAACGGAGTGAGGGTATCGATTCCCCTCTCTTCCAGTTCCCGGTAAACCGCCTCGATCCCCGCCCTGTTGGCAAGCTCATTTTGCCGCAAAACGGTTTTTAATTTTCGCATGATCCAGCCGCAGGCCTCCAACTGCCCTTCCTCCGCCAACTGCTCGATGTAACGAGTGTCGATTTCATTCCTCCCCAGCGTCAGCGTAACCAATCCGTTGGTTTTGATGACGCACTCCTTGTTTCCCCGGTCAAAAGTCAGTCGTTGCGGGTCGATTCTGCGCGGTTTGACGGGCGGAAAATCCGTCCGGATTTCCTTCCGCCTGCCGCTGGGGAATTCCCCGGCAATGGCCTTGGCCTGGCGCGTGACCAGGCGGGGCCGAAACCATTCCATGGCGATCACCCGGTCGGCGGCCTCGAAATAATCGCCGCTACCGCCCATCACCAAGATGGAACTGGCGGCGCGCCCGATCTCCCCAATGCGGTCGAGATAAGGGGTGATCGGCTCCTTGTCGGCATGAATCAGCTTCTGCATTCGGGCGTCGCGGATCATGAAATTGGCGGCGCAGGTGTCCTCGTCCATCAACAGCAAGTCCGCGCCCGATTCCAGGGCCTCGATGATATTGACCGCCTGCGAGGTGGAACCGCTGGCCGATTGCGTGGAGAAGGTTTTCGTCGAGCGGATGCCCGGCAGGCGGTCCATGAATCCGGAGATATCCACCCCGTGGGCCGCCCGACCGTCCTCGGCGCGGATTTTGACCGCGCCGGGCGCCGTGGCCACCGTTTCCCGCCCGTCGCCGGGGATATGCGGATACACCGCCGATTGCAACGCCGCCAGCAAGGTGCTCTTGCCGTGGAATCCGCCGCCGACGATCAGGGTGACGCCCCGCGGGACGGGCATTCCCTCGACCGTTCCCCGGTGCGGCAGTTCCACGGCGTCGGTCAACCCCTCCGGCGCGGCAAACCGCACCCCGCCCGTTTCCAGGGGCCGGTCGCTGATGCCCGAGGCGCGCGGCAACAGGGAATCGTTGGCGACGAAAGCCACCCAGCCTTTCTCCGCGAGCAAACCTCGGAGCGCCTCGTAGTCCTCCAGCGTATGAATGTGTTGTTGTAGCGCGTCCCGGTCCACCGGCGGCGCAAGCAGGGACTCCGCCCACAGCGTCGGCAGTGTCTCGGCAAACATCGACAAGCACTCCCGGCCGGAAACCCGCCGTCCGTCTGCGGGCAATCCGGCGAACATGATCAGCCGAATCTTTCCCGCCGCCACCAGCAGGGCATTGCGTTTGAGAATTTTCTGGCTGGGGGCCAGCACGTCGATGAGACCGCTTTTCCCGGTTCCCCGGACGCGGGCTTGCAGACTTTCGACGCGCCGATGCACCGACCGTAACAGGAAATCCTCGAACGCCAGCTGTCGGACGGAAGAATCAGACAGCGACTCGTCGGCAAACCCCGCCGCCGCCAGGTCCACCGTGACCGAGATACGGCTGGGTGGAGCGTAGGCATCCCCCTGCACGTGCTCGAACGTCACGAGGAACGGAGCAAAATCGTAACTCCGGCCTTGCAGGCGCTTGTAGGCTTTGTAGCCCCATCCGTCGATTTCCAGAATGACCCGCTTCAGGTCTTCCGGTATGTTGGGTTTCATGGTTTGCGTTTGACGATTGCGGGAGGCGGGAAATCCGGCCGCACGTCAAGGCCGGGCGGGTAAAACGTTCTCGATCTTCCAGTCCACGGTCAGCCTTTGCGCGCTCTTGTCCCGGCTCTCATAGGCAACATAACCGTTTTTCTCGCCGAACAAAAACAGGTCGCGGGTAATTTCCACGTCCTTGATGCAGTATTCAACGATTTTGTCCATCTTCCCTTCCTTGAACCATTGCAGGGAAACCAGGCCGTCGGCGCTTTTTTTGGCGTTCAGGGTGTGTTGCGCCAGGTGATTCAGGCTGAGGCGGAACCCCAGCCTCTTCTTGATGTCGAGCAACATGTCAAACGTCCTGATTTCCTGCAAATCGGTCGAGGCGTAGGGTTGCAGGACGGTGTAATCGAAGCCGATGACGTTGAACCCGACAACGAGGTCGGCGGAACGCAGTTTTTCGACCAGGCGGTCGGCCTCGTTTTCCAGAAAGGAGAAAAATTGTTTCTCGCGGCTGTCCCAAACCACGCCGACGGCGAGTTTCATCAGGTGGATGTTTGCCCATCCGCCCACTTCGTCGGATCCCTTTTGCGTTTCCAGATCAAAATATAAAATCCGTGGACCCGGGTCCACCGCTTTTTGCTCTTCCGGGACCCGCGGCTCCGGCTCCGCGAATAAGTCGAATTGTTCCGCCATGCGCCTGATTTTTTTGTTTTGGATTTTCCCCGCCCTAGTTTAGACCACAACAGCGAAAATTGCGACACTTTTTTACCTATTGAAAAATAAGGGGTTACAATAATAACCCGGATTCGCGGCGCAATACCGGGGAGCCTGCCCAACCCGCGAAAAAAGCTAAAGTTTGAGATTTTTTCCCCCGATATAAACAGGTGAGAGAGTTGAATTCATGTGATCACCAAAAATCGAGGGTTACAAGATGGCTGAGGCAGCAATTTTCGGATTAAACTCGGGACTCGACACCGCAAGCATCATCAACAATCTGGTCAGACTGAAAAAGCGCACGACGGATATCGTCACCGCCAAGAAAAACCTGGAAGAACAAAAGCTGGCTTCTTTCCAGGAATTGAAATCCCGACTGCAAACGTTCAAGAGCATCACGTTCGACTTGAGCAAGGAAAGCCGGTTTTTATCCGTCAACGGCAACTTTACCAACACAAATACGACGAGTACCCGCGAGGTGGTCGGCATTTCCACGAACAGTCTGGCGGCCTCGGGCACGTTCACTCTCAAGGTGCTTTCCCTGGCCCAGGAGGGCAAGGTGGTTTCGCAGGGCGTCAGCGCCATCACCGATACCGTCCCCACGGGGACGCTGGAGATCAAGGTGGGAAGCACCCTCACCTTGATCGACATCACTTCCTCCAACAACACCCTGGACGGATTGAGGCAGGCCATCAACAATTCCGGCGCCAGCGTGAGCGCTTCATTTTTGAACGACGGCGATGCCAGCAGTCCTTTCCGGCTGTCGATCGCCGGGACCCAAACCGGCGCGGACAACTCGGTTTCCGTCAGACTGTTCCAGCGATCCATCGGCGGCGGCGAAATCAGCACCTTCCTGTTCAGCGAAACGCAGGCTGCGCGGGACGCTTCTCTGGAAGTGGACGGCATTTCCGTCACCAAGTCGAGCAACACCGTAACGGACGTCATAACCGGAACCACCCTGTCCCTCAAATCCGCCGGGTCGGGAACCATCACACTGCAATCGGACGTTGACGCGATCAAGACCAAAGTGTCGTCATTCGTGGACGGATTCAACAGCTTGATGACCTTCATCAAAGACCAGACGTTTCTGGATACGGACACCAACACCACGGGACTGCTGTTTGGAAATTTCACAGTGCAAAACCTGCAACAAACCCTCCGTAGCGTGGTCAGCGACAAGGTGACGGGAACTTCGGGGACCTTCGATTTCCTCTCCCAGGTGGGAATCACCACCACATCCGACGGACTGCTCGAACTGGATGAGGGAGAACTGGCCGAGGCGATCAACGAGGACGCCGGCGGCGTCAGCCAGTTGTTTGCCAGCCGAGGTTCCACGACCAATACCAACATCACTTTCGTGGGATTCACGGAAGAAACCCAGGCGGGAACTTTCGACGTTCAAATCTCCGGCGGCGTACCGCAATTGAGCGTCACGGGACAAAACAACTTCACTGCCACCACCGGATCGGGCAGTCTGTTCGCGGGAGCCACCGGCACGGAAGCCGAGGGACTCAACTTCAGCACCGCCACAACCACGGACGGGTCCTTCGGCACGATTACCCTGTCACTGGGCGTTGCCGAAATTCTCAACCGCAAACTGGCCAACCTGACCGACTTCTCGCGTGGCGGGCTTCTGGCCTCGGATATCGATGCAGTCACCAGCACCATCCAGGATTTTGAAGACACCATCGCCAGCCAGGAAGAACGGTTGACGCAATTTGAAAATAACCTGAGAACCCGGTTCACCAACCTGGAAGTTATCGTGGGCAGATTGAATGCCCAACGGGATGCTTTCACTTCCTCCGTTAACGGAATTCAAGGCATTCTCGGCCGCGGATAATCGATGATTGACAAAGGAGTCGTCCAATGAGTTTAGGTTCCGCCAGATATTATAATGAATACCGGCAAAACGAGATTTGCACTTCCAGCCAGGGCAAGCTGATCCTGATGATGTACGATGGGGCCATCAAAAACGCCCAAATGGCTCTCAATTGTCTGGCAAAGCGGGATATTTCCGGAAGAAGCGTGCACCTTCGCAAAACACGCGACATCATTAACGAGCTGTCGCTGGCCCTGGACCAGGAAAAAAGCCCGCAAGTGGCCAAACATCTGGAAGACCTCTATCAATTCATGATGCGGCAGTTGACGCTGGCCAATATCAGGGGCGAGGCCAAGCCGGTCGAATCGGTTCTGCAAATCCTGGGCACGTTGCAGGAGGCCTGGGAACAGGTTGTCGAAAAGGTCAACCTCGACGGTTCATCCAAAGCCGAGCCGGCCAAATCCATCAAGGCCCACTGCTGAGAACACCTTTGCCTGGCCCGAGATTCTTCGCCGCCCCGGTGTCATCGCAAGCCGCTACCGGCGGCGTGGCGGTCCAGCCGGGCCACGCCCGGTGGGAATGGGTCCTTTCTGGATTGCTTCGTCGGCTGAGCCTCCTCGCAACGACCATTAAACAAGCAAAAGTTTTCTGTTTCCCCAGACAAGGCCGCCTCAGCTTTTTTTGACAATCCGCATTCCGTGTGATAAACAGTTGACGCCTTTTTCCCGGAAAACGAACAACCCATTGCCGGTGCTTCGAGCCTTATGAAAATTCACGAATACCAGGCCAAGGAATTGCTGTCGAAATACAAGGTCCGCGTGCCCCGGGGCGTAGTGATTGAAAACAAATCGCGAGCCGCCAAGGCCGCCCGCGAGCTCGGCGCCGGCGTGGTGGTGGTGAAAGCGCAAATCCATGCCGGCGGACGCGGCAAGGGCGGCGGCGTTAAACTCGCCAAAAACCCCAAAGAAGCCGAACGCCACGCCGGCCGTATCCTCGGCATGACGCTGGTGACGCCGCAAACCGGCCCCGCCGGAAGACTCGTCAAAAAAGTCCTGATCGAGGAAGGCATGGCCATCGCCCGGGAACTCTATCTCGGCATCCTGATCGACCGCGAAACCAGCCGGCCCACTTTTATCGCCAGCGAGGCGGGGGGCATGGAGATCGAGGAAATCGCCGCCAAGTCGCCGGAAAAAATCTTCAAGGAACCCATCGATCCCGTGATCGGCGTCAAACCGTATCTGGCGCGAAAGCTCTGCTTCGCCCTCAACCTGGAAAAGGCCGCGATGAAACAGGCGGTGCCCTTCATCATGAACCTGTACCAGTGTTTCAAGAACGAAGACCTGGACCTGCTGGAGATCAACCCCCTGGTGGTCACGAAGGACCATCAGGTTATCGCCCTGGACGCCAAGGCCGGCATCGATGACAACGCCCTGTACCGGCGGCCCGAAACGGCGGCCTGGCGCGACCTCGGCGAGGAAGACCCCACGGAAATCGAAGCCGGGAAACACAACCTCAACTTCGTCAAGCTCGACGGCAACATCGGTTGCATGGTCAACGGCGCCGGCCTGGCGATGGCCACCATGGACATCATCAAGCTGTCCGGCGGCGAGCCGGCCAACTTCCTCGACGTCGGCGGCGGCGCCAACGAGGAAATGATCGAAAACGCCTTCCGCATCCTCACCGCCGACGCCAACGTGAAGGGCATCCTCATCAACATCTTCGGCGGCATCCTGCGATGCGATATCCTGGCCAACGGCGTGGTGGCGGCGGCGAAAAAAGTCCGCTTGCGCCTGCCCGTCGTCATCCGCATGGAAGGCACCAACATGGAAGAAGGCCACCGCATCCTCCAGCAGTCCGGCCTTGAATTAATCATCGGCAACGGCATGAAGGACGCCGCGAAAAAAGTGGTGCGAGCCATCCAATGAGTATTCTGGTAGATGAAAAAACGCGCCTGCTGGTGCAGGGGTTTACCGGCCGCGAGGGCCAGTTTCACTCCGAACAAGCGGTCAAATACGGCACCCGCGTGGTGGCGGGCGTAACGCCCGGCAAGGGCGGACAAACCGCCCTGGGCGTCCCCGTCTTCAACACCGTCAAGGACGCGGCGCAAAAAACCCGCGCCAACGCCAGCGTCATCTTCGTGCCGCCGCCGTTTGCCGCCGACGCCATCCTGGAGGCCGCCGACGCCGGTATCCGCCTGATCGTCTGCATCACCGAAGGCATCCCCACCCAAGACATGGTCGAGGTGTACCGCTACTTGCAGGACAGCGATTCCCGCCTGATCGGCCCCAACTGCCCCGGCGTCATTTCGCCGGGGAAATGCAAGATCGGCATCATGCCCGGACACATCCACAAAAAGGGAAGCGTCGGCGTCGTCTCCCGAAGCGGCACCCTGACCTACGAAGCCGTCGGCCAGTTGACGGCGCTGGGCATCGGCCAGTCCACCTGCGTGGGCATCGGCGGCGACCCCATCATCGGCTCGCGGTTCATCGACATCCTGCAACTTTTCCAAAAAGACCGCGGCACGCGGGCCATCTGCATGATCGGCGAGATCGGCGGCTCGGCGGAGGAGGAAGCCGCGGAATTTGTCAAAAAACACGTCACCAAACCCGTCATCGGCTTCATCTCCGGACAAACCGCGCCGCCCGGACGGCGCATGGGCCACGCCGGAGCCATCATCTCCGGCGGCCAGGGCACCGCGGAGGAAAAAATGAAAGTCATGAGACGATGCGGCATCAAAGTCTGCAAAAGCCCCGCCGACATGGGCAAAACCCTCGCCCGATACCTCTGATTCCCTCGCGCTTTCCCTTGCTTCCCGTGGTAAAATTAGCTGGACGCAAAATTTAAAATCGAGGTGAATCATGAATGGTGAATTTACCGCCGTAATCAAACAAGAAGACGATTGGTGGATAGGCTGGATCGAGGAAGTCCCCGGAGTCAACTGCCAGGAAGCCACAAAAGGCGAATTACTGAAAAGCCTGAAAATCACCCTGAAAGAGGCCCTGGAATTTAACAAGAATGAAGCCCTGGACGCGGCGGGAAGCGATTATCAAGAAGAATCAATCGCTATATGAAGCGTAGCGAACTGATAAAATACCTCGGTTCAAATGGCTGTGAGTTGATCAGGGAAGGAGCCAGGCACTCCTGGTGGGGAAATCCCAATCTGAAGAAAAAATCGGCGGCGCCTCGACACTCTGAAATCAAGGATATCCTCGCAAGGAAAATCTGCAAGGACCTTGGGATAAAACCTATAAAGTAAACATAACTTGAACCGCCGGGCTTTCTTCGCAAGGGGTGTCACGGGAGGGATACAAGTCAAAATCCGGGACTTGATCCCAAACTAAAATAAAGAATCGCTCGGTCCAGGTTTTAATAATTTCAGGAAAATCATGTCTGTTCCTCAAATTGAGTTATTTGAAAATTTCCTAAAATTATTGACCTTAAAGGAACCTTCCGATATCAATGAATTTGGGCAACTTTCGATATCCCCGCCTGATATTTTGGGACCCCAAGAACCTTCTCCTTATGCTAAAGCTTCTGATGACGCAATTAATCTTTGGTATCCCAAAAACCTAAAAATTCAAATTAAGTCTGTTATCAAGAAAATTTCCCTTGCGAAGGGGGGACGTTGGGAATTTCAAAAATTAAAGGGAAATCATCGTGTTGATTTTCATGGAAAATGACTGGAGACATTGGACTTAATCAGGTCTGGCTTTAAAGCCAATGAAAATTTGAGTCCGGAGATTTTTGAAGATTGCGGGATTATTTAACTGTACCGTTGTACAGTGACGGTATTTTCCTGACGGTGAACACGCATGGGCAAGAAACTGGCACCGATCGCTCCGGGTGAAATCCTCGCGATGGATTACGAGATGCGCCGGGCGATGCGCGACACCTGGCCGGCCATCGAGCCGCGCATCCGGCCCATCGAGGCCGCGTAAGTCATAGGGAACGGCCTGTCCCCTACAACAACGTCACTCTTCATCCCCTTGATTGGCTTCATAAGAAAGCATGTTCAGGCGGGATTGGTAGTCCAGGTGGTCGAATCCCCGGCCCTTCCGGAAGTTGCCGAAATAAATATCCGCGTAGGCGGCAATGATCGCGTGCAGGCACTCGTGTTCGTCCATGCCCTGTTCGAGAAGCCGCGCCCTGGTCTCGGCGACGAAAACGGGGTCCTCGTTGTCGATCTGCCGGTTGATGATCACGTGCAGTACCGTGTGGACAAAAGGGTTGACGATGGCCCCATTGATCTCCCGCGGATAGGTGGCCAAGTCGCCCTGTTGCCACAGCTCGTCGAATTCCGCGTGCGCGTCCAGCACCCGGGCGACCGGCTCGTCCTCCGCGTTGAGAGGCTTTCCCGCCGCGCGTTCGCCGGCGATCCGGAATATCCGGGTTTGCGATTCCTTGTCAAATGCAAGCATGGTCTTCCTTTCAAACTACCGTTAGATGCCGAAAACGTGTAGTTAATGTTTTGCGCCGGGAGCCGTCGTATTCGGCGGCCGGCAAATTTCGCAACGTTCTTTTTTGGATGCCGGCAATGCTCAGGGAGTTTCGGTGAAATGCGTTTTTCTCGCCTCGCCGCTTGCCCCATAAACCATAAAAACCCGCTTGCCCTGGCGCACGTGATATTTGGCCCAGGCAGGGGATTTCCCTTTAAAACTGGCCTTCAAGTCCTCTCCCTCCACCCGCAAAAAATCCGGGTAATCCAGTCCCGCATCCATAACCTCCACCAACAAACATTCCGTCGTAAACCCTTCCCCGACCAACCGGATGTGGGTTAAAAATTGCTGGATTTCCTCCGGATCGTTCAATTCGAGAGGTTTCATTATTGGTCTCCACCGTTGCAAGTTAAAAAATTTGAGGCGCGCAACGAGCCGGCGCCCCTAAAAGCTTTGATAATGAGATAATGATTTGCTAATCTGATGACCGATGCCATTCCGTTTGTTGCATGTTTTATTTTAGCAAAGCGCCGGGTATCCGCAAATTATAACTGCATACGCGGCAGGATTAAGGAAACCTTCCATGCTGACCGAAGACAACTTGGTACTGAACCGGGCCGAGCCGAATGGCCTGGGTGGACTGCAATTTTTGTACAGGGTGCGCGATTACGGCGTCTCCGCCACCAGCCCGCCGACGGAAAGCATGACGCAAATCCGCTGGGAAGTGGATGTCATCAGATATCATGACACCAAAACACTGAACTACGAGCTATGCCATACCACGGAATTGGCCGACAAAACCTTGATCTTTCATAATGACAAGTCATTAAACGAGTTTCTTCTGAAAGCGTTCGGTTATTTCAAGGAAATTTCACTTTTGGAAGGGATGATGTGAGAAATCACCTGAATCAATTGTATAACACTACCAAATATGGTAAGGTTTGGGCAATTCCCCCCGCATGTTTGACAGGCAAGCTGGCCCGGCGCCAGGGGGAACTTGTCGCGGGAAACCATTCCATTAACGCGCAAAATTAAGGAGCTTTGGGATATGCCAAATCAGGAAACCGCTCAGGAAAAAAAGGAGTGGGTGCCGAAAGGCGAGTTGCAAAAAGTCGTGACACCGGAATACATGTTTCACGAGGCCCCTCGGGAAAGCCAGTTCATTACCGGCAGTGAGGCGGCCCGGGAGGCTATCCGCCGCGCCAACGTGGATGTGGCGATCTCTTATCCCATCACTCCGCAAAGCGAAACCATGCAACAAGCGGGCTATTTGTACGACGAAGGATACATCAAGGAATACTACCGTGGCGAGGAGGAAATCGGCGTCATGTCGGCCTGCGCGGGAGCCTCGCGCGCCGGCGTCCGCACCCTGACGGCCACCTCCGGCCCCGGTCTGATGCGCGGCATGGAAGCGATCAGTTCCTGGCCGGGAGCCCGGACGCCGATTGTTCTGGCCAATATGTGCCGGGTCATCAACACGCCCCTGGCGATTCAGCCGGACAATATTGAAATGTCTTTTTTAATCAATACCGGCATCATCATGCTTCACGGCGAGAACCAGCAGGACTTTTTCGATTTTCTTCTGGCCGCCTTTGTGGTGTCCGAGGAAGTGGATGTCACCCTGCCGGTCTGTGTCTCGGTGGACGGATTTTTTGTAACCCATGCCCGCGGCCATGTGAGGATGCCTTCGGCGGACATCAAACTGCCGCCGCGTGACGGCTGGAAATCCGCGGTGCCCGCGATGGACAACGAGAATCCGCCCGCCCGCATTTCCCGTGACGCGCCCATTCAGAAAAGTAATTTCATCAGTTACCACATGCACGCCAGCTGGCAACAGGAAGTCTTCGCCGCCGGCGAGCGGTCCAAAAAATATTTTGAAAAATTGTTGAACGGCGTAATCGAAGTCATCAACCCGGACGCGGAAGAAATGATCATCGCCTCCGGCGCGGCGGTTTCCCAGGCGCGCGAGGCGGTGCGGCAAAGCGCCGAACAAGGACGAAAAGTCGGCCTGGTCAAAATCAAAACCATCCGCCCGTTCCCCATCAGGGAACTGCGCGAAGCCGTGCAACACGCCAGATCCATTTTAGTGCCGGAGTTTAACCAGGCCGGATGGATGTTTAAGGAAGTGACCTCCGCCCTCTACGGCCACTGCAAGGCCAAGATGTTCCCGGGCCCCAGAGTTTTCGGCGGCATGACCATGCCCACGGAAATGGTGCTGGAGTGGCTGGAGGAGGGCAGAAAAAAACGTTAAGCCCCTCACAAAAGAGCCGCCCGGCTCCCCCACTAGCGGGACCGGGGTTCCCTTTTGACGGGCGAACCTGTGTTTAATTCAACTTTCATCTCATAGAGAGGTTTAATTATGTCATTGGAAACTTTGGAACCCTCCCCGGGTTATGCGGATTTGTTGCCCATCGAATATAGAGACTTGATCGAACACGGCCCATACGGCCGCGAGAAACCGGTGAAAGTCACCGACATGGGCAAGTTCAAGGAGATCATGGAAGAACACCCCATGTGCGCCGGTTGCGCCATGACGCTTTTCATTCGATTGACCATGATAGGACTCCCCTGTCCGGAGCATACGGTCATTGTCGGAACCGCCGGATGCGGCCGGCTGGCCATCAGCCAGGCTTCCATTCCCTTCATTTACGGAAACTATGGCGACACCAACGCCGTGGCTTCCGGCTTGAAACGCGGACTGGAGATGCGGTTTCCCGACCAGAAGAAAGACGTCGTCGTCATGTGCGGGGACGGCGGACTGATCGACATCGGCTTCCAGGGCCTCATGCACAGCTGGTTCCGCCAGGAAAAATTCACCACGATCATGCTGGACAACGAAGTTTACGGCAACACCGGCGGGCAGGAAAGCGGCATGACGATGCGCGGCAAGGTCTTGAAAATGGCCCCCCGAGGCAAGGTCAACGATAAAATAGACGCCATGGGACTGGCCAAGGTTGCTGGAGTGGACTACATCGCCCGAATCGCACCCACCAACCCGTCGCGCGTTGCACGCACCGTCCGGCGAGCCGTCATGGTGGCCCGCGAAATCGGCCCCTCTTTCATCCAGGCCTATACTTCCTGCAATATCGAATACGCCATCCCCACAAGCGAGGTCATGAAAGACGCCTTTGACATCGAAAAAGAACGATATGGCTTTGAGGAAATTATCTCCGACCGAGCCAAGGAATATCTTTCCGAAATCGATAAAAAAAGCAAAAAAGCCAAAGCCAAGAAATAGGAGGACACTTCAATAATGTCAACAATGAAACGGTACAATGTTCGGATGGCGGGGATCGGCGGCCAGGGAGTCGTGACGGCCTCTCACATTTTAAGCAATGCGGTCGTTATCTGGGGCGGGTATAGCTCCCTCGTACCTTTCTTCGGGTCGGAAAAACGTAACGCACCGGTCGAAAGCTACGTGAGAATCTCCAAGGACGAAATTTATGAAATCGGGGAAATCATTTACCCGAACGTCCTGATGATTTTCAGCGCCCAGGTTATCACCCTCGGGAAGTCCTACACCATGCCTTTTTACACCGGGCTGAAAAAAGGCGGGATCATCCTGATCAACAACAAAACCCCCCTGGAATACAGCACCGACGAACAACGCGAACTGGAAGAGGCGGAAGCAAAAATATGCTACCTGCCCGCCACCGACATCGCCAATGACACCGCCGGCACCGAACTGGCAACCAACATGGCCATGGTCGGCGCCATCGCGGCGATCTTCGGGATGCCCGACATGGAGTCCCTGGCGGCCTCGGTGCGGGACCGGTTCATCGGCAAAGGCATTGTCGTCTCCGGCGGCACCGCCGCCCTGGACAGCGTCATCGAAAAGAAATTCGCCAAAAAGGCCAAACTGCTGGAGGCCAATATGAAAACCCTCCAGGCGGCCTACCAGTTCGCCATCGATCACGACTGGTGCGTCGAAAAAACAAGCAAAAAAGAAGTTGCCGTTTAATTTGATCCTTTGGAGAAAACATGTACTACGTTGCTCACGTCGATAAAGAAATCTGCTCACAAAAAAATTGCAGCCTCTGCACCACCTTTTGCCCGGAGGCCAATTGCATTAATTATAGCGATCAGGACAAATCCGCCTATGTTTCCGTGGACCGTTGCAAATCCTGCGAAATCTGCGTCTACATCTGCAAGGAAGTCGCCAAAAATAACGCCATCAAAATGAAATGGATTGAAAACCTCGAAGACGAATTCGTCTTTAAAAAGAGCGGCATTATCATTCGATAACGTTCGCGATTTTCCAGAGGTATTTGAACGAGATGACCGTTCGGATACCTTTTTTTATGTCAACCTGTTACCGAGAGGGGAATCGACGCCATGGAGCAAACCCTGGCTATCATCAAACCGGACGCCGTGGAACGCAACCTGACCGGGAAAATCCTTGAGCGGGTGGAGGCCGCAGGATTCCGGATCGTTGCGATGAAAAGGAAGACCTTGAGCAAAGCGGAAGCCGAGGGCTTTTACCACGTCCATAAAGCGCTCCCCTTTTTCGAGGATTTGACGAATTACATGAGTTCCGGCCCCAGCGTCCTGCTGGTTCTGGCGCGGGAAAACGCCATTGCGGAATGGCGCAAATTGATGGGAGCAACCAACCCGGCGGAAGCCGCACCCGGCACCCTGCGCGAGGAGTTCGCCCTGAACATCGAAAAAAATTCGACCCACGGCTCGGATGCCCCGGAAACCGCCGCCTTCGAAATCCCTTACTTCTTCAGCCAAACGGAAATCCAAGCTTGATTGTAAGTGTATCAATAAATCATAAAACTAAAAACCGCACATGATGGAAGCAAATTATCAACAAGCCTTTGTGCTTCGTATTGATCCAAGTAAAGATGATCGTGTAGACGAAGCCTAAAATACAAATGAGTTGATTATCGGGTGGAGTGAAGCTAAAGGGCTTTTGGACTCATCTCTTTCGTGGCAAGCATGATTCTTGAGAACGGAATAGCCTGTTAACCTGGCCTTGCGCCTGATACAAGTTACGTTCTTTTTCAGAAAAAGCCCACCATCAAGATGGTATGCTTGACAAAACTTAATTTCAATATTTGCTCGCGGCAGGGGTGTGAGCCTTGGATATTCACGCAATAAAGCGCAACTTCGTATAATGAAACAACTTCGGATTTATGCTGACACCTCTGTTTTTGGCGGGTGTTTTGACGATAAATTTTCGGAGGAAAGTAAAGCGTTTTTTGAAGACATAAAAAAAGGCAAATTTATACTGGTAATTTCTGCCACCATCCTGCGTAAGCTCAACATGGCGCCAGACTATGTTCAACGTATTTTAACGGGTTTGCCACCGGAAATGGTGGAGAGGGTAGATTATTCAGAAGAGATAGGAATACTTCGAGATGGCTATTTAAAGGCGGGAGTGGTCGGCATCGGGAGCAAGTTTGACGCAGAACACATTGCAACAGCTTCCGTGGCGGAAGTTGACTTTGTTGTTAGCTGGAATTTCAAACATATCGTTCACTACGAAAAAATAAGCGGCTATCAAGCGGTTAACCTGCTAAATGGATATCAACCTATTCGTATCTATTCCCCAAAAGAGGTTGTTGAATAATGGGACAGCCCAAGAATTTTGATTGCGTATGGATGAAATGGGATATTCAGCAGAAGTTAGCCAGGGAGTTTGCTGGTTCCTCCGACGAGAACGCTAACAAAGCGCAAATGGAACGAGTTAGCAAAAATCACATATTAGGCCCGTTTCTCAAGAAAATCGGCGCACCGGGTGAAAGAAAACACCAAAATCATATCAGCAAGTAGCCAAACGGAAATCCAAGCTTGATTTTGTGCCATCATCGCTATAAAGTTTTATTATTCCCTTAATACCCGGTGGGAGAAGCCTCCATGCCGATCTACGATTATGAATGTGAAAAATGCCACGATACCTCGGAGGTATTGCAGGGCGCAAACGACGAACCCCTCAAGGTTTGCGAAAAATGCGGCGGGAAATTGAAAAAAATCATAACGAACATGAATTTCCACCTCCACGGGCCCGGCTTTTACACGACGGACAACAAAAGAAAATACCTTAAATAATCCATGATCTATATCACCCGAAAACTGGAATTCTGTGCCAGCCACCGGCTCTTCAATCCCAGATTTTCCGACGAAAAAAACCAGAGCGTTTTCGGCCTGTGCAACAATCCTAACGGGCACGGCCACAACTACACCCTGGAAGTCACCGTGAAGGGTGAGGTTCAACCGGAAACGGGAATGGTCGTTGACCTGAAATCCCTGAAAAAACTGGTGCAAACGGAAGTCATCGACAAAATGGACCACAAAAACCTGAATGTCGATGTCGCCTTCCTGAAGGACACCATACCCACCGCCGAAAATATCGCCATAAAAATCTGGCAGGTTTTGGAGTCCAAAATCGAAAGAGGTGTTTTACACCAGTTGAAACTTTACGAATCCGACCGCAATTATGTCATCTATCAAGGAGAATCCGTTGAAAGAACTGGTGCGGCAACTACTGACTGAACTCGGCGAGGACCCGTCGCGCGAGGGACTGAAAAATACGCCGGAGCGCGTAGCCGAATCCCTGCGCTTCCTGACAAGCGGACAATGGGCGAATTTCGACGAACTGGTCAACGGCGCCTTGTTCGAGGACAACTACAACGAAATGGTGATCGTCAAGGATATCGACGTGTTCAGCCTGTGCGAGCATCACCTGCTACCCTTCCTCGGCAAATGCCATGTGGCCTACCTGCCGAAGGGGAAAATCGTCGGGTTGAGCAAAATCCCCAGAATCGTGGACGCCTTTTGCCGCAGACTGCAAGTGCAGGAACGCCTGACCACACAAATCGCCGAATGCCTGGACCGCATCCTGCAACCGGAAGGAGTGGCGGTGGTTATCGAAGCCCTGCACCTTTGCATGTCCATGCGGGGAGTGGAGAAACAAAACTCCTACACCACCACCAGCGCCATGATCGGCTGTTTTAAAAACGACGCAAGAACGCGGAGCGAATTCTTGAGCCTCATTCGGACCGGTAGCGGAAAATAGGGCCCGGGCAACAGCGCACCATCCTTCACCTACAAAACGGAGGACCGCACCCGCTTGAACCATTCCACCAAAGAACTGACCCTGGAAAAAAACCGGTTCATCCCGGAAATTTTCGGCACCCAGGACAACAACCTCAAACTGATCGAAAAAAAATTTCAAGTACGCATCACCACTCGCGGAAACCACATCAAAATCACCGGCGAACCGGACCCCATCCATCGAGTCGAATGCCTGCTCAACCAGTTGCACGACCTGATCGCCGGCGGTAACGCCATTTTCAACGGCGACATCAAGTACGCCATCCGCCTGTTTGCCGAGGACGAGGAAGTCGATCTGAATTCGCTCCTCAGCGAGCGCATCGAGGTTTCCCCGAAAAAAGGTTTTATCACACCCAAGGGATCGACCCAACTGGAGTTTATCCGGGCCATCCGCAAACACGACATTATCCTTGCCATCGGCCCCGCCGGCACGGGGAAAACCTATCTGGCGGTGGCGCTGGCGGTGGAAGGTCTTCTGAAAAACAGGTTTCAACGCATCGTCCTGGTGCGGCCCGCGGTGGAGGCTGGGGAAAGCCTCGGGTTCCTGCCGGGCGACATCTCCGAAAAAACCCACCCCTACCTCATGCCCCTGTACGACGCCTTGAGCGACATGTTACTGCCCAACCGCATGAGGCACATGATCCAGGACGGCATCATCGAAATCGCCCCCCTGGCCTACATGCGCGGACGAACGCTGAACAACGCCTTCATCATTCTCGACGAAGCGCAAAACTCCACCCAGGAACAAATGAAAATGTTTTTAACCCGCCTGGGCGTCAACTCCAAAATGGTCGTGACCGGAGACATCACCCAGGTGGACCTGCCCCGGCCGAAAAATTCCGGGTTGATACACGTGCAAGGCATCCTGGACAAAATCGAAGGCATACGTTTCATTTATTTTTCAGATAAGGACGTCGTGCGCCACGACCTGGTCAAAAAGATCGTCACCGCCTACGACCGCAAAGGGCCCAAACCGTAAAAACGGAAAATCCCCGCGCCCCCCGCATTTTCTGGTAAAATCATTCCAATTTGAGAGGGTGGATAAACCGCAAAGGCGCAAAGGCCGCAAAGATGGATGAGAATGAGTGGTCCAATAGAATCATCGGCGCTTGTATTGAAGTGCATCGAACTCTTGGCCCAGGATTGCTGGAAAATATCTATCAAGAGTGCTTGGCGCGCGAATTTGCCTTGCAAGACATCCCCTTCCAAAAAGAAACAGCCAAACCTCTTATAAAGACGTTTTAATGGATTGCGGCCTTCGCCTGGATTTCCTTGTAGATAATCAAGTCGTCGTGGAACTCAAGGCCGTGGAAAAGCTTCTGCCTATTCATAAAGCCCAAATCCTGACATACTTGAAACTGACTGGATGTAAATTGGGTCTATTGATAAATTTTAATGTCTCGGTACTCAAGGACGGAATTGAACGCCTTGTTCTCAATCTTTAATCCTTTGCGTTCTTTGCGCCTTTGCGGTAATAAAGGTAGTTGATACCATGCCGGTTTACGTCCGTAACGCGCAGAGAAAATGCAAGATAAACACCCGGGGATTGAAGAAGCAGTTACTGATCATTCTGGACACCCTGGGGTGCCGGGACAGGGAATTGAGCGTCCTGTTCGCCGGCGACGCCAGAATACGCAAGCTCAACGCCCGGTACCGGGACATCGACCGGCCCACCGACGTTTTGTCCTTTCCGCAAAGCGACGGCAACGAGTCGGCGTCCGCCCTGCTGGGAGATGTAGTGGTCTCGGTGGAAACCGCCCAACGTCAGGCGCGGGACCATAATCTTTCTTTCGATCAGGAGTTGCTCCTTTTGCTCATTCACGGCACCCTGCATCTGCTGGGCTACGATCACGAAAAATCCCGGGCGGAAGCCGGGCGCATGAAACGCAAAACGCTCGAATTGTTTCAAACGATCTTCCCGGAAGGCAACGTGACCGGCGCTCACTTTTTTTGATTTCCCGTTCCCGGCCGCGGCAACCGGATAGACAGGTGGTAATGATGGATTCCCTTTGGGCTCCCTGGCGAATGGAGTACATAGAAAAAGAAAAAAGCAACGAATGTATCTTTTGCACCCTGCCGCCGGCCGATGAGGACGAAAAAAATTATATCCTGTATAAAGGCCCGCTCTGTTTCGTGATCATGAACACGTTTCCATACAACAACGGACACTTGATGGTTTCGCTTTACCGGCATGTCGGTTGCCTGACCCTGCTGAACGCGGAAGAGATGAACGAGCTGGGCCGACTGACGCAAAAATGCGTGGAGTTGCTCAACTCCGCCTACAAGCCGGATGGTTTCAACATCGGCATCAACTCGGGCAAGGCCGGCGGGGCGGGGTTTGACGAACACCTGCACAACCACATCGTGCCGCGCTGGAACGGCGACACCAATTTCATGCCCGTGCTGGCGGAAACAAAAGTTCACCCGCAACACCTGCGGGCAGGCTACGAAAAACTCGCGCCCTTGTTTAAAAAAATAATCCTTTGACCATCCGTCCAATGAAGGCCCAGCCCAAAACCCGGCCGCCCCGCGCGGAAGAAACCCCCATGATGCGGCAATATCAACGCATCAAGAAAGATCATCCGGAAGCGATTCTGTTCTTCCGCATGGGCGACTTTTACGAAATGTTTAACCAGGACGCGGTCACCGCTTCGCGGATTCTCGAAATCGCCCTCACCTCGCGCAATAAAAACAAGTCCAACGCCGTCCCCATGTGCGGCATCCCCTATCACGCGGCCAACGCCTACATCGCCAGGTTGATCAAAAACGGCAAGAACGTCGCCATCTGCGAACAGACGGAAGATCCAAAGGCGGCGCAGGGACTGGTCAAACGCGAGGTGGTCCGGGTGATCACACCGGGCACCGTGTTGGACGACAACCTGTTGGACCCCAAAAGCCATCATTACCTGGCCGCGCTGTACCTCGACCGGGACGGCTTTGGCCTGGCGGCCCTGGACGTTTCCACGGGGCTTTTCAAGGTCACCGAGTTTTCCGGAGAAAACGCCGAATCCCTGTTGACCGACGAGATCGACAAGCTGGACCCCAGGGAAATCATCGTTCCCCAATCGACCGAGGCCAACGGCGGCAAAACCGCCGGCCTAAAAAACCAGGACTGCTGTCTGCAAACCGTCGAGGACTGGAGTTTTTCCCACGGGCACGCCTACCCCCTGCTACTCGATCATTTCAAAACCCAGTCGCTGGAAGGATTCGGCTGTGACCATCTGCGAAAAGCCGTCTCTGCCGCCGGGGCGCTCATCCAATATTTGCGCGACACCCAGAAATCCACGCTGGATCATATCAACTCCATTTCGACTTTTAATCTTCACCAGTTCATGTTGCTGGACCAATCCACCGTCCACAATCTGGAATTGGTGCAATCCGTCGGCGGCCGCCGCGCCGGTTCCCTTCTGGATTTGCTGGACCTCTCCTGCACGGCGATGGGAGCGCGCCGGATACGCGAATGGATACTCAAACCCCTTGTGGAAATCCGCGAAATCGAAAACCGCCAGGAAATCGTCGAGGAATTCAACGCCGACTTCATGCGCCGCGAAGAAGTGCGCCGGCATCTCAAGCAAGTCTATGACCTGGAGCGTTTGCTGGGCCGCATTTCCCTCACCATGGGAAACGCCCGCGACCTGGCGGCGCTCAAGTCGTCCCTGCGCGGTTTGCCCGACCTGCTCGAACTACTGCGCGACCGCCAATCCCCGGCCCTCGCAAAATACACCGACTCCTGGGACAACCTTGAAGACCTGTTCGACTGCATCGACCGCATGATCGTCGATGACCCGCCGCTCAACATGAAGGAGGGAAACATCATCAAACCGGGATGCGACGACGAACTGGACCGGTTGAAATCCGTCAGCCGCGAAGGCAAACAATGGATCGCCTCCCTGGAAACCCGGGAAAAAGAGCGCACCGGCATTCCCCTGTTGAAAATCGGCTACAACAAAATTTACGGTTATTATATCGAAATCACCAAGAAGAACCTCGACCGCGTGCCGCCGGACTACATCCGCAAGCAATCCCTGGTAAACGCCGAGCGGTTCGTCTCTCCGGAACTGAAACAGTATGAGGAGGACATCCTGGGCGCGGAGGAAAAAATCGCCGCACTGGAGCACAAGCTGTTTCAAATGACGCGGGAAAGGGTGGCGGCGCAGGGCCGCCGCATCCAGGCGATGGCCGGCACGATCAGCGAAATCGACGCGCTCCTGGCGTTTGCCGAGGCCGCCCACCAAGGCAGGTTTTCGCGTCCACGGATTAGCGGGGACGACACCCTGCGCATCGAAAACGGCCGCCACCCCCTCGTCGAGCGAACCGGCCCGGACGGCTCATTCATCCCCAACGACACCCTGCTGAACTGCAAGGAAAACCAGATCATGATCATCACGGGCCCCAACATGGCCGGCAAGTCCACCTATCTCCGCCAGGTCGCCATCATCACCCTCATGGCCCAGATCGGCAGTTTCGTCCCGGCGGAGCAAGCGGAAATCGGCGTCGTGGACCGGATTTTCTCCCGCGTGGGCGCCCAGGATTATCTACTGAAAGGACAATCCACCTTCATGGTGGAAATGAACGAAACCGCCAACATCCTCAACAACGCCTCGCCGAAAAGCCTGATCATCCTGGATGAAATCGGCCGGGGAACCAGCACCTTTGACGGCATCAGCATTGCCTGGTCGATTGTCGAATACCTGCACGGCCCGGGGCATATCGGCGCCAAGACCCTGTTTGCCACCCATTACCATGAATTGACCGACATCGCCTCTTTCCTGGACGGCGTAAAAAATTTCAACATTCAGGTCAAGGAGTGGAATGACGAAATCATCTTTCTGAGGAAAATAGCCCCAGGAAGCGCCGACAAGAGCTACGGAATCCAGGTGGCGCGCCTGGCCGGCCTGCCGAGCCAGGTATTGCAACGAGCCAGGGAAATTCTATTCAACCTGGAAAAGAACGAATACGACGAAGTGGGAGCGCCGAAAATAGGGCGCTCGTCCACCGCCCCCGCGGACGACAGCCCCAGTCAACTGACTCTCTTCAATAGCTCCCCCAATCCCTTGTACCAGAAACTTGTCGAAAACGATCCCGACACCCTGACGCCCCGCCAGGCTCTGGACCTTATTTATGAATTGTACCGTCTTGCAAAGGGGGAGAAAACGGAATGAACATCCTGGTCACCGGCGGCGGCGGGTTTATCGGATCCCATATCGTTGACGCTTATATCGAACAAGGCCACCACGTGATGATTCTGGACAACCTGTCATCCGGCAAAAAAACCAATATCAATCCAAAAGCCGTTTTTTATCAAATGGATTTACTGGACCCGGAAACCAAGGCCATCTTTCAAAAAGAAGATATCGAAGTCATCAACCACCATGCCGCCCAGGCATCGGTCATTCGTTCGGTAGCAGACCCGGTGTTTGACGCTAACTCCAATATTATTGGCGCTTTACAATTGCTACAAAATGCGGTATCGTTCGGAATCAAAAAGATTGTTTTTGCTTCGACCGGAGGAGCCCTTTATGGAGACCAGGACCAGTTGCCGGCTTGCGAGGATGTTCCATGCCGGCCCTCGAGTCCTTACGGCATCTCCAAACTATGCTTGGAAAATTATCTAACATTTTACAAAAACGTTTACAACCTGAACCCGGTCATCTTTCGGTACAGCAACGTCTTCGGCCCCCGCCAGGACCCGCACGGTGAAGCGGGGGTGATATCTATTTTTTGTCGCCGGTTGGCACAACACCAGTCTCCCGTTATCTTTGGAGACGGTGAGCAAACGCGAGACTTCATTTCCGTTGGAGATGTCGTTCGGGCCAACCTTCTCGCCCTGGAGGCGAATTGTTCGGGCACTTTCAATATCGGGACAGGCAAGGAAACTTCCATCAATGAGCTGACAAAACAGCTTGTCCGGGTATCCGGACGAACGGTGGAGATCCAATATGAGCCTGCGCGAAAAGGTGAGCAAAGAAGAAGTGCGATCGATCACCGGAAATTCAACGAAAAATTCGGCTGGCAACCCCGTCACGCCCTGGAAGAGGATTTGCTGGGCACCTGGGAATACTTCCGGAACAACCACGAGTAAGCAAACCTCCTGGTTGGTTGCCCTGCTGGTTACTGCCCTGCTGGTTACTGCCGCGCCCGCCGCGGCCGATCCCGCCATCGTCAATATCGACGTCAAAACAAAAGGCAGTATGGTGACCATCGGCGCCATGCTGATCGACGGCTTTACCGAGGACATTATGGAAGCCATCGACAGCGGCATTCCCATGACCTTCACCTATACCATTGAATTACGCAAAATCTCCTCCCTGTGGATTGACAGCCTGGTGAACACCAATGTCGTCAGCAATACCGTCCAGTACGACTCGTTGAAAAAGGTTTACCGGATTTCCTTCAGCAGTAAAAACGGGCAAAGCAAGATCGTTACGCATGACATCAACCGTCTGCGGGAGTTGATGCTGAACCTGCGCGATGTGCCCATTGCTTCCCTGAAGAAGCTGAATCCCGAGCAACGATATTATGTCCGCGTAAAAGCCGACCTGGAAACCGACCGGTTCTGGTTTCCTTTTAATTACATTTTCTTTTTTGTCCCCTTCAACGACGTGAAAACGGCATGGGCGGAATCCTCGCCGCTCGCGTGGCAGCCGACTCGGGAAAGGGCGGCAGGTCCCGCCATCCGAAAAACGCCCAAGAAAAAAAGCGGGAACCCAAAAGTTTCAAATCATGTCATCAGAACTTTCAATTAACGAACCGCCCGTCCTTCCGCCCACTGAAGAGCAAATCCGAAAAAAAAGAATACGGACGCAGAGGATAATCGCCGCCGTTGTTTTTTCCCTGTTCGGCTTGACCGGCCTGGGCGTCTATATCCTGGGACAGCAAACCTCCACGCCGCTCGCCAACACCATCACCGTTGTTGCGCTCTTCAACGTGATTCTGATCCTGCTGGTGGTCTTGCTCATCCTGATCACCCGAAACCTGGTCAAGCTTCACAATGAGCGAAAAAGCAAAATCATCGGTTCAAAATTCCAGACCAAGTTGATCGTCGCTTTTCTGACCCTGGTTCTCATTCCTTCCATCCTGTTGTTTTTCGTCGCCAGCAAGCTGTTCAGTTACAGCATCGGCGCCTGGTTCAGCCTACAGGTGGAGCAATCGCTCCGGCAATCCATGGAGGTGGCGCAGGATTATTACGCCCTTCTGGAAAAAGACGTCTTCCTGCGGTCCAAAAAAATCGAGGGATTCATCACAAAAAACAAGCTGTACGAAAAAGACAAAAGAAATCGCCTCAGCCGGTTGCTGACGCAAAAAATCGACGAATACCAACTGGGAGGCGTTGTGCTGTACGACAATGACCTGAAAACCGTGGTATCGAAAACCGCGACGGCCCTGCCGGCCAACATACTGCAACGCAATGCCGCCGATTTGATCAAAAAAAGCGTGGAAGGAGAGAAAGTATCCGAAATCCGCAAAATCGGCCAACACCGTTATCTGATGGTGATGGCTCCGCTCACCCAGACCGTAAAAGGCAAACTGTCGATCTGGGGCTACATGGTCTCCCTCTCGCAGGTACCGAGCCACACCGTTTTGAAAATCGAAAACATCAGAAAAATTTTCGAGGAGTACAAAAAACAAAGCCTGTTGCATCTGCCGGTTACCGCCAACTATTACATCACCTTCATCATGATCACCCTGCTGATTCTGTTCTCCGCAATCTGGCTGGGTTTCTACATGGCCCGCGGGATCACCATTCCCATCCAGCAATTGGCGAAGGGAACACGCCGAATCGCCGAGGGAGACTTGAATTTCAAAATTAAGGTCCAGGCCAACGACGAAATTGCCATGCTGGTCGATTCCTTCAACAAGATGACGGATGATTTGAACGAAAGCCGGAAAAACTTTCAGAGCGTTCACGAAGATTTAAAATCAACCAACATCGAACTGGACCGCCGGCGAAATTACATGGAAACTCTTTTGGAAAATATCGGCGCCGGGGTCATTTCCATCGACAGAAAAGGACGCATCACGACTCTCAACAAGGCCGCCGAAAAAATCCTGAACATCCAAAACCGCGATATCCTGGGAACCAGTTACAAGGACGCTTTCGACCGGGCGTTCCACGAACCCATCCGCAACATGACCCGGCAGATGAGCGAAAGCGGCGCCAAGGGTTCACTGGAGAAACAGATCGAATTGATGGTGGGCGAAAACCACCTCACACTTCTGGTAAACATCAACGTCTTGCAGGACACCGGGAAAAAATACCTCGGTCTCGTTATCGTATTTGAAGACCTGACCCAAATGATCAAAGCCCAAAAAATCGCCGCCTGGCGGGAAGTGGCCCAGGGCATCGCCCACGAAATCAAAAATCCCCTGACCCCAATCCTCCTCAACACGCAACGGCTACGCAAGAAATTTCAGGAGAACAAGGAAGATTTCGCCCGCATCTTCAATGAAAGTATCGGCATCATCACCCAGGAAGTCGAGGACATGCAGGAACTTCTGGAGCAATTCCTGAGGTTTTCACGCTTGCCCGCTCCCAATCCGCAACCCGTCTCCCTCAGCAAAATAATCGACAACGTTTCCGTCTTGTACAAAGACCATGACAAAAAAATGGAGATCAAAACAAATTACGATCCGAACCTCAATCTCATCAACATCGACCCCGAACAATTTCGCAGGCTTTTCATCAATCTGTTCGAGAATGCCAGGGACGCCATCAACGGCAAGGGAATCATTGAAATTTCGACCCGGTTGAACACGCAGAAAAAACGGGTCAACATCGAATTCTCCGATAACGGCGTCGGCATCTCCTCCGCCAGCCGGGACAAGCTTTTTCTCCCCTATTACACGACCAAAAAACGTGGAATGGGGCTGGGGCTGGCTATTGTCAACCGCATAGTCATCGACCATAACGGCGCCATTCAGGTGCGCGACAATTACCCCCGGGGAACCGTGTTCTCCATAGAACTGCCTTATTCCCCCGTTTATCCGAAACCAGGGCGGGACCGCTCGGAATCAAAAAAGCATCTCGACGCCTCCGATCTGAACAATTATCTGAAAAAAGGCAAAACCACCGGCGGCGCCTATGGAGCCAAAGGACAAGGCTGGTAGCCCTCTCGTCTCCCAAACCCGGTAAAGCGCCATAACCCCTAAAATAAAATGACCTCAAAAACGGAAAACCAACGTTTTCAGGACAACGGCGACGGAACCATTACCGACCGCCAACTGAATGTTATGTGGAAAAAAACCGACTCTTTCCAGGACACCCGCAAATGGGTCAACTGGCTGAAAACCGGGGATTACGTGGAGGAAATCAATCGACGGAATTTCGCGGGCTATTCCAACTGGCGGTTGCCGAACCGTGCCGAGGCTCTCAGCCTGTTCGACCTCAACTGGACAAATACCGACAAATACAACGAAGAGATTTATCTGGCCCCGGTCTTCGAGCCCGGCAGTACGGGCACTACCTGGACATCCGATACAAAGGATTCGGCGGCCCTGGTGATTCAATACGAAGACGGCGGGCAAGTCTGGCCTTCCCAGTATTCGCACATGAACATGGCCGTAAGACTGGTACGGGATATCCCGTGAAGGTGGTTGCAGACTGTGCCTCCCGAATCATTTGCCGCTCTTTTCCAAAAACAATAACCGAAGCGGAAAAATCACCTTCACGTCGGGAGGGTCGGGTCCCTCGTAATCGAACCACGGTTGCACCACGAAACGAATTTGCGCCGCCGAGGAATGGAAGACTTTAAACGTTTTCGGATGACTGCGCCGGATGATCAGGCGTAGCAAGAGTTTTTCGCCGAACGGCAAGGGAAGCTCCTTCCCAAAACTCTCTTGCAAATCAATCCTGACCGATCCATGCCCCCCTCCGGAAACCGGCATCCGGCCCTTGGCAAAGGGAACCTTGCCTGCAAACCCGAGTTGCCAGAAATACTCGGTTTTAAATCCTCTGAAAAAAGCCCGGGTCAGCGCCGGGTCGAAGAACTGAACGATAGCGCGCCCCTTGTCCCGATAGAAAAAAACATTCGCCGGGGCAAGGTTTGCCAAAGCTTTTTCAAACCAGTCGCGCCCCATCTGCGCGCATCGCTTGTTTGCCAGAAAATCCTCCAGTTTCACTTGCTCCTGCCGCACCAGGTCGCGGCGAAATTCCAGGGCAGACGGATGAATCAAGTAACAGCTTCCCAACCCCAGTTCGCGCGCCGCGGCGTTATCGGACCGAACCGCCGCCCGCAAACGCGCAACCACCTTGCCATCCAGCCCGGGAGAGTAATTCCGGCTTAATTCGACCATGATGTTTGCCGCTTGCCGCCAGTTTTTTTTCTTCAGCGCCGCATCCAGATCGGTCAAAACCGCCTGTTCATAGCTGTCCGTGCGGGCCTGAGACGGAAAATATTCCTTGCCACCAAAAACTTTCGTCTTCAAAAACCGGTAGCGATTCGGGTTGGTGTGCCGGAAATACGGGTAATGGATATAAGCGGCTACGGAATTGGCAAAATCCTCCCACGGGTTTTGCCGGGAATAATTCGGGTGATAGCGGGTGGAAACCGGCGCATAACGATCCACCGCCGGATCGTTCAAAAAAGTAAAAAGAAAATCGCCGTCGCGTTTCGCGTCCAATGGAGGCAAATGGATCAACCTGAAATGAGACACTTTCAGCCATTCGGCGGAAACACTGATCATGCCCTTGGCCATATCATAGGCGTGAGCCATTTCATGCTGGACAATGTTGATGATATCGTCCCGCTCCTCGTTGAATAGCGGATTGTAAAACTCAATGCGCAGGTAATCGTCCTGGACCTCAACCTGATGGGAGTGGGTTGCGCCGCGGTAAACCGTCGTGAAAGCGGGGAACGTGGCCGCCTGCACATCCTCGTCCGGAACGAGTCCGGGATCGGGTTGCAGGTAATCGGCGCGGTAAAACCCTTTCAGCCCGCGCAAGCGGTAAAACCCCGGCGGTAACTGGGAAAACGCCTCGTCCATCAGGCGGATTTGCTCCGGCCTCCACCCCACATCCAGATCCAGCAGGTCATAACCATAGGCCTCCTTGAAGGCGCTGATTTGATTTTGGATATTTTCCCGGTAGTCGCCTTTGTACTCAAAAAACGGCCGCTTGGCATAAGATGGACTGTCATATGCCAAAACACCCACAACAGCCGCAAGACCCAAAAAAAACCCGAACTTCGGAGAATGTTTCATAACTGAACTCACACGAGAATGACTGGAACCCAAAGGGCGCCAAATCCAGGAAACGTCCAATAAGAGAGACCGTTGCATAACCCGATATTCTTCGCCGCCGGTGTCATCGCGAGCCGCTACCAGCGGCGTGGCGATCCAGCCGGGCCACGCCCGGTGGGAATGGGTCCTTTCTGGATTGCTTCGTCGGCGGAGCCGCCTCGCAATGACGGTCAAACAAGGACATTTATGCAAAGTTCTCCCGACAAGGAAGACGTAATTCTCCTGATTGCCGGGACCAGGAATTTTTTACAACTTTTCGCCGGGTTGCTCATCTAAACAACGTCTATCCCATTAACTCAAATCAGGAGGTCTCTTTCAATGGCCAAATTACCAGGCGGCGACGTTAAATTGATCAAATTAAATCCCGAGTGGTCCGTGGACAATGCCGCCACCACCCCTTTGGAAAAACAAGTCACAATAAACTGTTTCTCTGGGAAACGCTTGATCGTCACTCTGCCCGGAGCCGGTGGATTCTGCAACAAGGAACTGGACCTCATCAAGGACAATGCGGAGAAGTTCAAGGAGGCCGGAGTGGACGAAGTAATCGTTGTCGTGGGAACGGATATTTTGACCAACGCCGGTCACGGCATGGACAATTTATTGCAGGACGTGGACATGCAGTTTGCCGAGGCCAATAATTTGAAACTCGACGGAGTGCAAAGCCGCTACCTCAACCGGGCCGCCATTGCCGTGGACGCCAATGGCGAACAGCTTGCCAGGGAAGACGCTCCGTTACTCGCGTGCCGTCCCCTCGACACTCTGCTGAACGTCGCCAGAAAAGCATTTGCAAACTAACGGGCCAAACCCGTGCAATAAAAAAGCAGGGGACAGGTCAACGACCTGTTCCCTGCCAATCCACTCAAACAACCACCTTTACCTTACCGCCGGTCCCCCATTATTCGAAGAAGCATCAGGAACAAGTTAATGAAATCAAGGTATAGAGCCAGCGCGCCGCTGATGGCCTCTTTCTGGTCTTCCTCGGTGCCTTCGTTGCCGATCACGTTCATCATTTTGATTTTTTGCGTGTCGTAGGCGGTAAGACCGACGAAAATCAGCACCCCGGCATACGTGGTGACCCAGTAAATCATCTCGCTCTGAAAAAACATGTTGACCAACGAAGCAATGATAATCCCAATCAGGCCCATGAACAGAAAACTACCCCAGGAAGTAAGGTCTTTCTTGGTGGTGTAGCCGTAAACGCTCATGGCGGCAAACGTGCCCGCGGTGACCAGGAACGCCATCGTAATGGAGGACGCGGTGTAGGCCAGGAAAATCAGCGAAAACGTCAGACCGTTCAGCCCCGCGTACAACATGAACACGCCCGTCGCCAGGCTGGCGGACATGCTCTGCACCCATCCCGCAAGATAAAACACCAGCCCCAGTTGACCGATGATCAACATGAAAAACACAATCTGGTTTCCCAGAATCAGGTTCACCATCGTTTCGCTGTGGGAAACGAAGTACGCCATAGCGCCCGTCACCGCAAGGCCGGCGGTCATCCAGTTATAAACCTTAACCATAAATCGCTGTTGTTCGGCGGCTATGGCATCATGGCTCATCGCATAAGCTGGATATTTCATAGACAATCCCCCTTCTTTTAACGAGTGGTTTTGTTGTCCGATTGTGATTATTATCAACGGCCGGAAAGCCGCAATTTTTGGCTTCACTCATGAAAAAAATAAAATCGCCACCCACGAAAGTCAAGCCTGGGAACAAAAATTTCTGTATAATCAACCTCAATCGATCCCATTCTATAGCATGAACCGCATCAGTGAAAACTTCAAGAGATTACGCTAAAAACCATCCGATCCCCTTTCTCCGCCAAGCCCTGACGATGCGGTTTGTTGCATACCAGGCGACGGGATTGATTTTGATGCTCCTGACGATCGGCGCGGGCATGGCCCTGGCGGAGGAAAGCGCCCCCGCCTTTCACCGCTTGTCCGGCGTCAAGGCCGGGTTGGAAAAACGGTTCGGTATCGACACTCTGGAATGTTTTCCCTTCATCGAGAACATCGGCTTCACCGAAGACCAGAAACCTCTCATTCGCAAATGCCTGCAAGGCGCCGAAACCCTCAAACAAGCCCTTGCGGAAAATCCCATAGCCAACTTGAACACCGTGGGCATCAGCGACCGGTTCATGTGGGTGGGCGGGTTTCATAGCGTATTGATCCCCTGGGAAAGCACAAAAGAAGAGCTGTCACAATTTTTAAACCAGCGGCCGCCCGAGGAAGAACAAAAAAAGTTTCTGGAAACTATCCGCGACTTGAAGCAAAAGATCAAAAACAGAATCAGCATCGGCGAACTGTATTGCACCCAAAAAATTTCCAACACACAGTGTCTTGCCGGTTATCAAAACCTGTTCTCGGTAGTGAAGAACCTGATTTTCAAAAACAAGCGCTGGCCGGAAATCGTGATCACCGATTCCTTTATCCCCCTCAAGGACCCCAGCGCCCTGCCCCTGAAGTTTGACGCACCCGAAGCAGACTTGATGAACTTTCTCATTTTCAGGGACCCCGGCAACGAATGGAAACTGCAAAAGAAAATATACTCCGTCATCGAGGAAAGATACGGCGAGGCCTTGCGCCGGAGACTCCATCTGGGAAATATCATTTGCGCCGTCAACCTGTCCCCGGAAGAATGCCTGCAAGGCGCGGATGGGCTGTATAAAGCCAGTCTGGCCCTTCAGGGCCGGCCTTGGGGAAAAATCACCATCGACAAATACAACACCTTCATCCTGAACGACTACGACGCAACCATCCGCTACGACTTGCACTATTCCAAGATGGCCCGCTATTTTTCCGTCAAGGCCACCACCCGCGAAACGCAGACAAACAATACTCGCGCGGAAGACCTGGAGAAACGATCCAGGAACAATTCCACGCAACTGCGAATCGTTTGCGATTTGGAGGACCTTCGCTCGGCCTTATGCGTGCAGGGATTTGAAACGTTCTTTGCGTTTCTCGAAAAACACCCGGACTACCGGGCCGACCCGCCGTGGGAAAACCTGATGCTGGTGGACGGATGCCGGCTGTCGCGTATCAACTTCGCCCTCAACTCCAAGACAAGAGCAAGCTACATTTACGTCGACGCCCACAGCGATTTGCAAGAATTTGAGAACCGCCTGCTGGCTTTCGGCAAATCCCCGCCCCGCGCAACAACTCCTTAGGCGGGCTCCCTCATTGTGCATCCGACGATGCCGACTTTCTGACTTCGTCCGAAAACAGGTAGTGCCGGGTATCGTATTCCGAGGTGGTAAGGATAAATTGTTTTGCGAGGTTTTTCGCGGAATTGATTGCAATGGGCGCCACAAGGTTGGCGGTCATCTCGGTATATACGGAAGGAATATTCACAATCACCCGGACCAGGCAAGGCTCGTCCGGTTGCAATTCGATGTCGGCTTTCTCGTGATCCAAAAAGCTCACCTTGTAATCGGCGATGAAGAGATGGGGATCGGTTATAACAAACGCCAGATCGGGATTTTGCAACGATTGCATCCACTCCAGCGGACTTTCAATTTCCCGGTTGAAGGGAAGAACGGCGAACCGTTTTTCCTGTTCAAAACCATACAGGCCCCCGGCGAATCGCAGAACCTCGTTTTTCTGAAGGTCAAAGTCACCGAGACGAGTAGAATGATATTTCATCGGGATTTCCTGAAGAGTAATGTCCGATCGGCTGTGCCGAAAAATTTGCGTCAACCTTTTTTAAGCTTCTCTTGTAACAGTTGCGCCACCTTTCCCAAGTCAAAGGCCCTGGCGGAGGCGGCGGCTTCGTTTTCCTTGCGGATTTTCCAGAATAATTCTTCCCGGTATATTTTAGTTTCCCGGGGAGCTTCGATGCCGATCCGGATGTTCTTCCCTTTCACCTCGACAATAGTCAACTTGATATCGTCGTTGATTCTTATGCTTTCACCGATTTTCCGAGTAAGGACCAGCATTGGCGGCACCCATCTTCATTGAAAGGGGGAAAAAGCCCTCCCTGACCTGAGGGATTATAACAAATAAACATCCGGGACGAGATATATTTGCCCCCAATCCGCAAAGTAAGGTCTGGAAAATGGTTGGTTTGATGCGGCAAATCGTTTATGATAGCTTCGCTCTTTTTAACCCGAGATAAGCAAAATGCCGGGGTAGCTCAGTCGGTAGAGCAGAGGACTGAAAATCCTCGTGTCGGCGGTTCGATTCCGTCCCCCGGCATTTTGACGACAAAGGGGTTGCGGGTTTTCGCCCACAACCCCTTTTGCACTTTTATGCAATGCCCGTTAGCTACGTCAAAGCCACCGCCATCCATCGGGAAAAATTTTGTTTGACGGCGTTGTATTTTTTCGTCACATCTTGAAAACCTGTAGAGCTTTCCTGATCGCCGTCACGGGGAACATCGAGCCCAATCCAATGCCGGGGCAAAACAGGGCCGTCAATTTCCACAAATTCCTGGATTCCAGGTTCTCCTCCCAAAACGGATAGGTTTTACACTGCGTCGGCTTGGATTCGTGAATCCGGCAACCCTGAAGGGTCAGAAAAGGGCATGGTTGATCCTCCGTAACATCGATCAACCACAAATCGCCTTCCTTGACAAGATATTCGGATTTAAACTCAGTCGTGGAACATTGGAGAAACGTCGCCGCCCGGCGGATGTCCGCATCGCTGAAACAAACGATCCCCGGTTTGAGACAGCATTTGAAGCACTGCGGTTGGCATTCAAACCGGACAGGCTCTCTTTCCCACCACCGGCGCATGACTACAACACCACCAAATCGTTGCGATGCACCACCTCATCGTAATACCCGGTCCCAAGGAGTTTCCGAACGGCGGAGGTTTTCATTCCCTTGATCTGTTCCAGGTCGCGAAAACCGTAATTGACCAATCCGCGGGCAAACTCCATCTGGTCTTCGTCAAGAATCCGCACCGCGTTACCGAACTCGAAACGCCCCTCCACTCGCACCACCCCGGCGGGCAACAGGCTTTTGCCTCGGTCAACAATGGCTTTCTTGGCCCCGGCGTCGATGATGACTCTGCCCGCGGGCTTTAACGTGTGAGCGATCCAGTGTTTTCGGTTCTTTATTCTGGCTTTGCCGGACCAGAACAAGGTGCCCGTGGATGCCCCGGAAAACACTTTCTCCAGGCAAGCCGGGTCCAAACCGTTCACCACCAAAGTAGGCACGCCAAAGCTCATGGTTTTTTTCGCGGCCAAAACCTTGGTGTACATCCCACCCACGGTCAAGCCGCTGTTGCGCATCCCGGCAAGCCGTTCCAGGTCCGGTGTGACCCGGGTCACCAGCGAAATCAACTCGGGAACCTCGGGGGATTGTCTGGAAGGCTTCACGGAAGGGTCGCGGGTATACAATCCCTCCACGTCGGAAAGAATGATCAGAAGCTGAGCATCAACCAGGCAGGCCACGGTGGCGGCCAGGGTGTCGTTGTCGCCGATTTTTATTTCGTCCACCGACACCGTATCGTTTTCGTTAATCACGGGAATGACCCCATGCCGCAGGAGCGTGGCAATGGTATTTTCGGCGTTCAGGTAGCGTTTGCGGTCCGCCAGGTCAAAATGGTCCAGCAGAATCTGCGCCACCCGCAAGCCGAGTTTTTCAAAATGCCTTTCATAAGTCCGCATCAGGAAACTCTGGCCGACGGCGGCGCACGCCTGTTTTTCCGGGATGGTCAGGGTTTGTCTTTGAAGACTCAGCCGGCTTCTGCCCGCCATCACGGCTCCAGAGGACACAAGAACCACTTCGCGGCCCGTCTCAACGATTCGTTGCACCTGCGCCGCAATACGCCTTACCGTAGCATCACTAAAACCCCGCGCCAGTCCCGCGGATTCCTTCTCGCAGTCGGCAATCACACTGCCGCCAATTTTAATGACGACCCGCTTCAGGTGTTTCAGAATCTCTTGCCGAAGATGTTGATTGTCGGGTTTCATAGGATAAATAGCGCGCGGTTTTTTCGTTTTCGTTGTGACCGGATTCAATTGTAATCGAAGTGGAAAATCTTGCAATCTCTTTTCACGGAGATTTTGCGCGGACAACCGACGGCGGAAGATCAGGGTTTCCCCGTGGAACGGCCGGCAGGCGCGGCGGCGAGGGTGTGCCGGACAAACCGGCCCAGGGCTCTAAAATAGGATTCGCCGCCGGCCACGTAGGTATCGTTGTGCCTCGATCCCCGAATCTCGTAAAACGCCTTGGGTTCCGCCGCCGCCTCATACAGTTCTCGGCCCATTCGGTACGGAACGATTTCATCCTCCGTCCCATGAAGAATCAGTTTGGGAATTTCGATGGCGGGGATTTTCCCGATGGCGTCGAACTTGGACCGGATAAAATATCCCAACGGCAAAAACGGAAACAGGTTCCGCGCCATATCCTTTGCGGAGGTGAAGGTCGATTCCAGGATCAAGCCCGCGGCGGGCCGTTGCGCCGCCACCTCGATGGCGCACACCCCTCCCAGGGACCGGCCAAAAAGAAACAAGCGCTCCGGAGAAATCTTTTTAATCCGCACAAGAGTCTCATACGCCGCAAGAGAATCACGGTAAATGCCGGGCTCGTCGGGCTCCCCCTCGCTTTTGCCGTACCCTCTGTAATCGAAAATAAAAACATTCAGACCCAGAGCCCGCAACCGGATGATGTTGTCCAGGCGATGCGTCAGGTTGCCGGCGTTGCCGTGAAACCACAGCAACGTCGCCGCCGCGCCCTCGGCGGGGACAAACCAGCCGTGCAGTTTGACGCCGTCGCCGGATTGAAAATAAACATCCTCAACCTGGATTCCAAACGGTTCGGTTTCCCATATGCCGGCGGGATACGTACTGGGGTAATAAACCATTTTCTTTTCATATGCGACGAGCATCGCCATGCACCCCACCAACACGGCCAGGATCAGCAGTACGGTTTCCATAATCGCCTTGCTTTTCATTCAACAAAGACGCGCCTAATCGACTTTGTTCTTTTTCGTCAGCGCATCCCGGAACGGCTCGAAAAGTTCCAGGGGAATGGGCAGGAAGGTGACCGAACTTTTGTCGGAAGAAATATCCACCATGGTCTGCAAAAACCGCAGTTGCAACGCCGGCGGATGGGCGCCGATGATATCCGCGGCCTCGCCGGTTTTCTGCGCCGCCTCGAATTCCCCCTGAGCATTGATGACCTTGGCGCGCCGTTCCCGCTCCGCTTCCGCCTGCTTGGCCAGGGCGCGTTGCATCTCCTGCGGCAGGTCCACGTTCTTGACCTCCACGTTGATGACCTTCACGCCCCAGGGCTCCGTCTGCTCATCGATCACCCGTTGCAGATGCGCGTTGATCTCCTCGCGGTTGGACAAAAGCTCGTCGAGCTGGCTTTGCCCCAGAACACTGCGTAACGTGGTCTGCGACAACTGCGAGGTGGCGAACAGAAAATTCTCCACGTCGATGATGGCCCGTCGCGGATCAACCACGCGAAAATAAATGACCGCGTTGACCTTCACCGTCACGTTGTCCTTGGTGATGATGTCCTGGGGCGGAACGTCCATGACCACGGTTCGCAGGCTCACCTTGACCATTTTCTGGATACCGGGAATCAGGATGATCAGGCCGGGCCCCTTGACTTTCCAGAACCGGCCCAACTGGAACACCACGCCCCGTTCGTATTCGCGGAGGATTTTGACCGCGCTGAACAACAAGATGGCAAGTAAGAAAAATCCAAACAACATGCCTTCCATAATCTTGACTCCTTTCAGGCTTTTTTGACTTTCACCTTGAGCCCTTCCACGGCCTCAACGACCACGGTGGCTCCGGCTTCGATACGGCCCTCACATTCCGCCCGCCAGGTTTCCCCATGCAGGGAAACGCTTCCCTCGGGATTCAACTCCGTCTTCGCCTTGGCTTTTTCCCCGATCAGGCTGTCTATACCGCTGACCGGACGCCGCTCATGCGCCTTCATCGCCAGATAGAACACGCCGCCGGCAATCAGCAACGACACAGCCATCGTGGGAAAAAGCACCGCCCGCGATATTTGCATGTTGGGGTCGTCGGAGTCGATCAGCATGACCGATCCCAAATACAGGGAAATCGCTCCTCCCACCGACAACAACCCGTAACTCATGACGTTGACTTCAGCAATAAAAAGAATGACGCCCAAAAGGATCAACAGAAGACCCGCATAATTGACCGGCAGGGTTTGCATTCCGTACAAGGCAAGGATGAGACTCAAACCACCGACCACGCCGGGAAGGATCAAACCGGGGTTGGACATCTCGAAATAAAGTCCCACCAGACCCAGCATCAGCAACATGTAGGCGACATTGGGATTGGAGATGAGGTCCAGCATCTTCTGCCGCTTGGTCATCTCCTTAAACACGACGGGTTTGCCCGCGGTTTGGAGGATGATTTTTTCGGAACCGATGCTGACTTCGCGTCCTTCCAGGGCAAGCAACAAGGCATCCATGCTGGCGGCGATGAGATCGATGACGGCCAGTTTTTTAGCTTCCTCGGCAGAAATGGAGGCGCTGTTTTTCACCGCTGTTTCCGCCCAGTAGGCGTTGCGTCCCCGCAGTTCCGCGAGCGAACGGATATAGGCCGCCGCGTCGTTGACAATTTTATCCTCCATGGCGCCGCCTTTTTGGTTGCCGCCCATCAGGTTGACGGGGTGGGCGGCGCCGATGTTGGTCCCCGGCGCCATGGCGGCGATATGCGACGCAATGGTAATAAACGTCCCCGCCGAGGCCGCCCGCGACCCCGACGGCGAAACATACGTCGCCACCGGCACCTGCGATTTTTCTATTTCCTTGATGATGGCGCGCATGGAAGTATCCAACCCGCCCGGCGTGTCCATTTGCAATACGATCAATTGCTCTCCGTCCTGGTTGGCGTTCTCAATTTCCCGAGTGGCGAATTCGGCCACAGCCGGGTTGATCGCTCCGGAAATCTTCAAAACCACGATCCGGTCGCGCGCTTCCACCCCGGGGGCCAGGATCAAAACCAGGAAAAGAATTTTAAAAATAGATTGTTTAAAACTCATAGGACGGGTTTGGAGGATTGAGTTGATATCAGTTTTTCACAGGCCGCAGGGCAAGTCAAACCAAAAGGGCGGGACGCGCTACGGCAAGGATGAACGGACCTCCCAACTGGAATCAACCGCTGGCAAGCGCCATCGTTTGATGTTAGACTAAACGCACTTTTAACCTCAAAAGCGGAACACCATGGACCATCGAACGATCTTCATCATTGACCCGGTTAGAAGCGAAAGAATCCAGCTGGCAAAATTTCTCAAGCACGAATGTTTCACCATCCTTACGTTTACGGCCCTTCCGGATTGTTTCAAGGTCGTGCATCAGGTTTCGCCGCATCTGATCATCTACGCTCTCAGAAAAAAAGGCGCGGATTTAAAAACCTTGCAGAACATAAAAAGACGATACAAATCTCTCAATTTCATTTTGTATCTGTCGAAGGACGTACCCGAGGTCGACCTGCCCCAGCTTCAGGAAGAAGGGTTTTCATCGATCTACAAGGCCGCCACCCAGGACAAGATTCGGGAAATCACGTACGAGCTGATATCGCCGGCGGGCCTGCCCCGCCGCCCGGAAACGCCGCATCCCGTGCCGATCACCATAGACGTCTCCCTGCCAAGCGAATAAACCTGTAACCCCCGGCACGGCATGAATTTCCATTCCCATTCAACCCGGCAAATTGAGATCGGCGGCCTGCGCGTCGGCGGCGGAAATCCGATAGCCCTGATCGCCGGCCCGTGCGTGATCGAGTCGGAACAGCACGCCATGCAAACGGCGGAAAAACTGCAACGCATCGCCGCCGACGCCGGCATTCCGTTTATCTTCAAATCGTCCTATGACAAGGCCAACCGGTCGTCCCTCAACTATTTTCGCGGCCCCGGCCTGCGCGAGGGCTTGAAGGTTCTGGAGAAAATCAAAACGGCTCTCGGCCTGCCGGTACTTTCCGACGTGCACGCCGTCGAGGAGGTCGAGCCGGCGGCGGACACGCTCGATGTTTTGCAGATCCCCGCCTTCCTCTGCCGTCAAACCGATCTGCTGGTCAAGGCGGGACAAACCGGGAAAGCCGTGAATGTCAAAAAAGGCCAGTTCATGGCTCCCTGGGACATGAAAAACGTCGTCCAGAAAATCGAGTCCACCGGCAACCGCAACATTTTACTGACGGAGCGCGGCGTCTCGTTCGGCTACAACAACCTGGTGGTGGACATGCGCTCGCTGGTGGCGCTCCGGGAATTCGGCTGTCCCGTGGTGTTCGACGCCACCCACAGCGTGCAACTTCCCGGCGGCCAGGGAGACCGGTCCGGCGGCCAGCGGGAAATGGTTTTCCCCCTGACCCGCGGCGCGGTGGCCGTCGGTTGCGACGTCCTGTTCATGGAAGTCCACCCCGACCCCGACAACGCCCCCTCCGACGGGCCCAACATGCTGTCGCTGGACCAACTGCCGACCCTGCTGGAACAAGTCAAGGAACTCGACCGCATGCGGTTGAAAACGATAAACGGCCAATGATCGGCTGAGCATTTTGGAATTAGCTTTACTTTTCCAAGACACCCCGGTAGACTTGGCGTTTCAAGAATTAAAACAATAGGTTAAACATGCGGTTTTCTACAGAATTGCTTAGTGTTGGCTATGAATTGGAATTCGACAGACCAAAAATCAGGTTAGCGGATTTCGCCAACCAGACACTTGAATGCTTTTACAATATTATTAACCCTTACTACCCGCTCAAATTATCTGATTTGCAGTGGATTCCGAGTACTGTTGCCAGCAACTTTATTCAGGTTACCCTTTTTAGCGGTAACGGAATTTTGCAAGTACTTCCTGAAAAATTTACCGGGAGTTTCACAAACCTTAAAACCAAGGAGGACATCGAAATCATAGAACAATGTATTCGTCTTTGTGAGCAAGTTCTTGCGCAAGCTTTCCCGGAAACCGAATTCGGGAAAACAGTTGTCAAAACATCCTCTTGGTTAAATATCGAGGAAGGTGAAACTGCCGTTGAAACAATTCTCCAAAAAGGTTCATCAGGTCTTGGAATAACCATCGACAAATTTAATGCCACTGGTTTTAAACATAGCCTTCGTGCTATTATAAATAATCAAAATGAAAAATGGGACGTTGACTTTTTACTGGAAAAGTCCGCAATCAATACTTATGATTTATTTTTTGTTTTAAACGGCACCTACTTGAGAGATAGCAAATATGACAACCTTGATAAACGAGCAAGTCATATTGCAGATATGTATCCCAAACTCCTTTCCCATTTCGGGTTGGAACCGGCCCAACAACCTGACAAATAAGGTCTGACATGCCTGTAACTATAACCGAAAAGCCTGGCCTCCGTGAAGTTTCTGATAAGCCCATCGAGCAACCTGGGATTCCAAATCAAGCTACATACGCGCCCAACTCATTGATCCCTTTTTCCCTGTTCTGGCATGAACGCCGCCCTTTGTTCGCTACGCACACATCAAATTTATCGATCCCTTTTCCCAAAGAGGTGACACCGCCACCAGATGAAAGTTTTTTTTCATCTTCTTTCAGACAAAGCGAGGGCCAAAAAGCCAAGGACCTTGACCGTTTTGCGGGTTGTGTTCAAGTTTTTGGAGCATTGCTTGACAAATGGGCGCTGACCAAAAAAGAAGGCACCTTGTTGCTTGGATACGAAGATGAAAAAGACACCAGCGATTTCCTTTTGGGTTTGAAAAAACTTCAAACCCGAGACGCTAAGGATCGTGTCCGGTATCTGTTTAAAATACATAGTGCCCTGCACAGATTGTTTGAAGACACCCAGGTTGAAAAAGATTGGCTGAGGGAACCCAATGATGAATACCTCGATGGGAAAAGTCCTTTAGATATCTTAAAGGAGGGTTCGATGGAAAACCTTCTGCTTGTAAAACAATTTGTAGAACGAATCTCTGGACGTTAAAAGTTGCTGGACGATATTCCCACCTTTCCCGCGGACCACAAAATATTCAGATTTGCCAATCTTATTAAGGATAGCGAAGCGCTTCGAGCTTGGGGATTGGATCCCAGTAATGTGGAAACCTTCTCCGACTATTTAACACCATATTCAGCAAACGATTTACTTGATGCGCCCTTTCAAATTAAACCTCAAATTGACAAAGCAAGCTTTCCGCAATCCCGTTTTTCCGACGGAAGCTGGTCGGTGTTTTACGCCGCTTTAGAACAAGCCACAACCGAAGCGGAAATTGTCCATCATTACCTCAAGCCCGCACTGGGCAAACCGTCTCAACCTAGAACCGTCTATTTTGACCGCCTCTCATGCCACTATAGGGGAAATACCAAAGACCTTCGCCCCAAGTTATCGCAGTGGTCCAAACTTGTTAGCAACGATTATGAGTTTTGCCAAAAGCTGGGACGAAAAGCTATCGCGGAAAAGCTGGACGGTTTTTTTGCTCCATCTGCCCGTCGACCTGATGGAACAACGGTCCCCGTATTTCAGCGTAGGGCATTAAACAACGGCAGGGTCCTTGGCCGAATAGCATTTTCAGTGAATCCGCAAACCGGCGAAATCTCCACAACAAATCTTTAATACCTTTATCGAGCCTTTTTCACCACCTTCCAGTACTATGGAATCTAAATATTTTTTCCATGCTACATTTGTATTTCTGGCACTTCTAGTCTTCCCGGCCATTGCAACGGGTCAGTCATTGGGGTTCTGGAAAACCCTGCCTCCCGCGCCGACGGTGCGGACGGAGGCGGTGGCGGCGGCGGTCGATGGAACGATATACGTCATCGGCGGATTCACCCCCAAGGGCATCGCCACCCGGGTTGACCGGCTGAACCTGGCCACGGGAATCTGGAGCGAGGCGGCGCCCCTGCCGCGGCCGTTGCATCACACCAGCGCGTCCGCCGTCAACGGCAAAATCTATGTGATCGGCGGGTTCGACTCCGGACTCTGGACGGCGGTGGCAACCACCTATGAATACGATCCGGCAACGGACCGGTGGCAAAAAAAACGGCCCATGCCCACGGCCCGGGGCGCCATGGCCGCCGGAGTGATCGACGGGAAAATCTACCTCGTCGGCGGCGCGCATCGAAAATTCCTCCGCCTGGTGAACACCGACGCCAACGAGGTTTACGATCCCGCCACGGACCAATGGCGAACGTTGAGCCCGATCCCCACCGCGCGCGACCACTTGACGGTCTCCACCTTTCACGGAATCCTTTACGCCATCGGCGGCCGGATCAACGTCGATTACAATAAAAACCTGAGCGCCAACGAAGCTTACGACCCGGCAATCGACCGTTGGACGCGGCGCAAACCCATGCCCACGGCGCGTAGCGGGATCACTTCGCAAGTGTTGCGGGGGAAAGTCTTCGTCCTCGGCGGCGAATCCAGCGCCGGCACTTTCAGGGAAAACGAGGCTTACGACCCGGTTGCGGATGCCTGGACGCCGATGGCGCCCATGAAAGGGGGGCACCACGGATTGGGATCAACTGTTGTCATGGATCAAATCCATGTCCTGACAGGAGGCCCCAATCCGGGTGGGGGGGGGAGTGCCATCCATGAAGTCTTTTCTTTAAACCCCTTCCAAAAGTAAGGGGCGTGTCAGTGCAAATCTTCACATGAGGTTACTGCAACCCTGACGCCAAAATCGGAAAACATCCAAACATTCAGCAATAGTGCCGGATATACAACCGCTTGTAAATAACGCGCCGAGACAGCCCGGAATTGGCAAGCCGCCGGCAATGAGCACAATTGTCCTAACGGTGTTAAAATTGTGCCGCTTTCAGGCAAAAGGCAGAAACTCGCTCACGAAACGTGTAAGGTGTTGCGTGGCTTTCCGGCAATGACCGCGAAGCTCGCGAACCCTGGGCAGGGTTCCGGGATGAGTCAAAATATGCCAGCCGGCCTTGAGTCTGGAAATCTCTCCGGATTCCTCGACGCAGGATGAAAAGTCGACCAGTTCCTGGTCCACGGTATCGGTGATGGCACGGACGGATAGAAACGGCAGGCCGTGTTTCAGGGCCACGGTCAGCAACCCCGCCGTTTCCATGTCAACGGCCAGGACGGGATAACGGTTCCCCAGGTCCCGTTTTTCCTCCGGTTTGCAAACCGCCTCGTCCACGGTCAGCAATCCGCCCCGGTGCGACGGGATATCCGGGCACAGCGTCACCGCCCGTTCCAGCAAGGTCTCCGAGGTTTGCAGAGACTGCTGATTTTCCGGCGCGGCGGCGGATTCAAAGACCTTGTCGGCGAAGACCAGGTCCGCCTCTTGCAGTGTCGGGCAGAGGCCGCCGGCGTAGCCGATGGAAACCACCGCGGACAAGGGAAACCGCTCGCAGGCCAGGGTAAGGGCCTCGCCAGCCCGTTGTTTGCCCATTCCCGACAACAACAGGAGCACGGCCCGCCCCCGGCAAGAGCCGGTAAAAGCGCGGCCCGGACTCAACGGCGGGGAGTCGTCGATCGTCATCAGACCCTTGATCCCGACAGCTTCCTCTTTTAACGCGGCAACGATGCAAAGCATTTTACTCATCATCACGGATTGTACTCCACAACCGGTTTGAAGTTGGGGATAATTTTCCGGAAGAGCATACACTCATGGCCAAACAAAAACTCGACATACCGGTGCGCCGCGGCGAACGGCTTGAACTGACCGTCGAAACCCTGGCCTCCAGCGGCGACGGCATCAGCCGTTACCAAGGCTATACCCTGTTCCTCCCCACGGCCGTGTCGGGGGACTGCGTGGTCGGCGAAGTGATCAAGACGACGCCACGTTTCGGCGTCATACGGATAGTCGAAACGACGAGCCGGTCCGCCGACCGGGTCGATCCGCCCTGCCCCGTTTTTCCCCAATGCGGCGGCTGTAAACTTCAAAACCTGCCCTATGAAAAACAAATCGCCTTCAAGCAACAAGTGGTGGCCGACGACCTGCTACGCATCGGCAAATTGCAATGGCCCGAACCCATCCAGGCCATCCCCGCTGTCGAGCCGTACCATTACCGAAACAAGGCGAGTTTTGCCGTGCAAAAAAGATCGGGCCGGTTGCAGATCGGCTTTTTCCGCCAGGGCACGCACGACGTGGAGGATTCCAGCCAGTGCGAAACGCTCGCCGAACCCATCAACAGGGTGAAGGAGATTATCCGGGCGCTACTGACCGACCATCGGATATCCATTTTCGACGAAACCCGCCACAAGGGGTTTTTCCGAGGCCTGATCGTCCGCCATTCGCGGGCGACCCGCCAAACCCTCGTCGGCCTGGTCACCACGAGCGGACGGTTTAAACCGGATTTCATCGAAGCGTTGGCGGAAAAAACACGCGCCGCCGAAATTCCCCTTCACGGAATCGTGCAAAATATCAATACCGGAAAAACCAACATCATCCTGGGCAACCGCAACCGGGTTTTGTGGGGGCAGGATCACCTCATTGAAAAACTTGGGGACATCAAATTTCATCTTTCCCTGCCTTCCTTTTTCCAAGTCAATCCCCGGCAGACTGTCGCGCTGTATGACCTCGTCAAGCAATGGGCCGGGCCGGAGCCGGGACGAGTGATTGATGCCTACTGCGGCATCGGCGGCATCGGTCTCTGGCTTGCCGGACACCACTCCGTAACCGGAGTCGAGGAGTCCGCGCAAGCCGTCCAGGACGCCGTCCGAAGCGCCCGCCTGAACGGAATCAAATCCTGCCGGTTCCTGCAGGGCTCCATTGAAAACCACATCCGGAACCTGGCCGAACGCGGGGGCGTCGACACCCTGATTTTGGACCCGCCGCGCAAGGGTTGCTCGGAAATGGTGATCCGGGCTATCCCCGGCGGCCTGAACCCAAAAATAATTATTTACATCTCATGTAATCCAGCAACGCTGGCCAGGGACTTGAGCGCGCTTTGCGGCAATGGATATGCACTGGCCGACCTGCGATTGGTGGATATGTTTCCGCAAACCCAGCACATCGAAACCGCGGTTTTGTTGAAACCGAATCCTGCCAAAAACACGGAAACTTAATTGAAAATCAATTGATTACATGTTAGGATTTCCTATCCTTGACCCTCCGCCGCTCCGGCGGACCTTGCGAGGTCGAACCGGGACAACCCATGGACCGTGATCAAAAAATTAAAGTTTTACAGTCGGTTGACCTGTTGCAGGTTTTAAGCGAGCAGACCTTGATGCGGTTGTGCGAACACTGCAATGAGATCGCCCTGGAACCGGGGGAAACGCTGTTTGAAGAAGGAACGCTGGAAACATCCATGTACCTGATCCTTTCTGGAGAAATCATCGTTTCCAAGGGTGTCAAGCAAATCGCAACGCTGGGCCCCGGACAATATTTGGGGGAAATGTCTCTGCTGGAATCGAAACCACGCTCCGCCTCCGCCAAGGCGGTGAACGACACCCTGCTTATGGAAATCCGGGAAACGGAATTCAACGATTACCTGGCCAACGAACCCAGGGCGCTCATTTCCATGGTCAAAACCTTGTCCAGCAGAATCAGAAACGACCTCGACGTCATGGCGGACGACTTGCAAAAAGTTAACATCTTCACCCACGACATAAAAAACTGCCTGACGCCGCTGGGCCTCGTCGAAATGTACATCGAGGATTTGATCGAATCTTTTTTGGGAGCCCAGCAGGGCCAGCAGAAACACGAGGGCCTCCCGGACCTGGAAAAAAGTTTTGAAATCACGACCATCGTCAGAAAAAACCTGACCACCATGGTCAATCACAGTTTGAGCCACGCCCGTAAAATAAAGATCGAGTATCACAAAAAAAGCGCCGACATCCTGGAGTTGATCGCCGAAACCATCGAGCAGATTTCCTGCCATAAATACCTCAAGGGCAAGCACGTGGAGATGAAACCGCTGAACGAAATCCCCAAGGGTTATTTCAATTATCTGGACATCAAGCGGGTCCTGCAAAACACGATCATCAATGCCGGCTACGTCACCAAAGACGGCGGCCGCATCGAGGTGTTGGTTAAAGACGAAGACCGGCACATCCGCGTCAGCGTGGTCGATCACGGTTGCGGAATTCCCGAGGAAATCCGGCACCTGCTGATGAAGGAATCCCTGACCACTAAAAAAGACGGCAACGGGCTGGGGCTGTTATCCTGCCGCAACATCATCGAGGGACATCATCAGGGGAAATTCTGGTTTGAATCGGAAGTCGGCAAGGGCACGACCTTCCACTTCACCATCCCCCATGAGACGGACGGCTCCCCCTGACCGGCCCGCCACCGTGGCCCTCTTGTGAACGCCTGTGTTGCCGGTTGCGCCTGACTGGAGCCGGTTTTCACGAAAAAATTTTTTTTGAAAAACGAGGAACGAAATAGTCGAAACGTCAGCCCACAAACCCCACAACCCCTTGCACCGCGACCTGTTGCCCCGGTTTTCCGTCAGGTAAAAAATCAACGAATTTCGCGGAAAAAGCCCCCAAAACCCGGATCATCTTTTGACTTGTATCTATATGATTTAAAACGAGTTGTAAATAAGTATTTTACTATGCCGAGGGTTGCGTTTTGAAGATTAAAATTTACCATGTTGAAATCACCGTGAAGGCACAAAGGTTTCCCCGGCCTTTCCGGTCCCCGTCTCCAGCCTCCGGTCTCCGGCTCTTTGTTCCTGCCTCCAAATGCTCTTATCCCCCTATATAATGCGCGGCGTGCAGGGTCCCGGAGGCGGAACGCTTTGAAGTCTAACCGGTAAATGGCCTTGCGGGGGTAGGTGTGGTCAATCATTGAAATAATTCCCGGAAGGATTAAAATGAGGGGTTATCTCCCGTTGAGAAAAAAGGACACCTCATGAGTCCCTCTTGGCCCTTGCCTGCAAACGATTACTGGTCAACTCCGTTCGCTAAAGTGTTACTGCATTCGCTGGACTTGTTCCCCGGAGCGACGGTGCTTGACGTAGCCACCGGGTCGGGGCTTCCGGCTTTTTACCTTGCCGAGCAGGTGGGGTCCGAGGGCCGGGTGCTGGCTATCGACATTGATCGACGCGATATCCTGCGCGCCCGGGCCGTCCAGGGGGCGCATCTCCCCTGGCTGAGCTTTGAGATTGGCGACATGCGGCGGTTGCCGCCGACGTTGCCGCGTTTTGACCGCATCACCGGCAATCTTGCCTTCATGTTTTTTCGCCCCAACCGACGCGAAGCGCTCCGCTCCCTGACGGCGCGTCTCAAGCCCGGCGGGCAGATCGTTTTGACGTTTCCGTCGCTGGGAACTTTCGACTCGCTGTGGACGCGGGTGAAGGAAGAGATGACCAAGCGCCAATTGCAAAAAGAACGGCAAGCCCTCGACGAATATATCGAGGAGCGTCCGTCGGCGGACCAGGCGCGGCAGTGGCTGGAGGAGCTGGGAATGGAAAAAGTAAACGTCGTCGAATGGCCTCTGGAAATTGCCACGGGACCGGGCCGGGAGTTCCTCCATCATCCCCTGCTACGCGGCGGGTTTCTTGACGATATTTACGAATGTTTTGCCGACCGGGCGCTGGCCGAGGAATTCATGACGGTCATTTCCGAGGATATCGACAGCTTCACGCCGCTCCTCGCCCAGAGGTGCGCCATGTCCGCGTGGATGCCGGAGAAACCCTGACGGCGTGGAAGACGGTTTTGTTTCAAGTTCGCTCCCTTGTCATCGCGGCGATCCAGCCGGGCCACGCCCGGTGGGAAGGGATCCTTTCTGGATTGCTTCGTCGGCTTCGCCTCCTCGCAACGACGGTTACGGTGACCGCCTCCGGTCTCCAGCCTCCCGCCTTCCGCCTCTCCGTATCGTTGCAAATGATCGGCAAATAGTGTTATCCTTTTAAATCCCCGGAAATTTCATGGGTGCGTAAAACTTGCCGCCCTCGGTATCTCATCCGGCTCAAATTCCGGGCCGGGTTTCTATCGCACGATGCCGGGTTGGCCCGGCTCCAGAATCCATAACACCATTCAGGTTGACCCTTATTCATGAATCACGTGGAAACGCCGTATCGATTCGAGATTGATTTCAGTTCCATGCCGGACATCCCGGAGGACCCCAAGGCGCGTCTGCCCTATTTCGACTCGTTCAAGGCGCTGTTGCAAAAGGAGCGGGAGAAAATCAAGCGCTGGCACCGCGCCGGCGCCGGCGGACGCGAGGTCATCCAGGCCCACACCGGGCTGATCGACCAGGCCATCGGGCAAACCGTCGCCTCTCTGGCCCGCTTGCCGCGATACGCCGGAGCGGAGACGATGAAACCTTTCGGCCTGGCGGCGGTCGGCGGTTACGGCCGCGGCGAACTCAACCCCTGCTCGGATATCGACCTGCTGTTCATTCTCGGCAAGAAAATCCAGCCGCTCACCGACGATTTCATTCAGGACTTCATTTCCGTTCTCTGGGGGCTCGGCCTGGAAATCGGCCACAGTTGCCGGAGCGTCAAGGAGTGTCTGGAGTTGGCCAAGACGGACCTGACCGTGCAAACTTCCATGATCGAGATGCGCTACCTGGCGGGCAACCCGGCCCTGTTCGAGGAATTGGGGCGCGCCCTCGGCAAAAACGCCTTGAAGAAAAATATCGAAAAGTTTTTGAGTGTCAAACTCGGCGAAAACCGCGCCCGCTCCGGCTCCACCAGCGAATGGGTCTGCCGCCCCGAACCCGATATCAAAAACGGCCCCGGCGGTCTCAGGGATTATCACACCGTGTTGTGGGGCGTCGCCTCGCAGTTGGGCTCTCTCTCCCTGCTCGAGATGGGCGACAACCCGGCTATTTCCGAAGACGAGCTTAAAAGTTTCAACCGCTCCGTCGATTTTTTTCTCCGCGTCCGCAACGAACTCCATTATTCGCTCGGCAAAAAGTCCGACGTGTTGCGGCTGGGCATCCAATCCGGCCTGGCCGTCAACCTGGGATACCAGAACATCAACGAAACCGACCGCGTCGAGCAATTCATGCGGGATTATTTTTTGCACGCCAAAAACATTTATAATTTTTCCGAGATCATTTTCCAGCGTTGTTTGCAAACCCGGCGGCCGTACATCCGCAAAGTCATCAGCAACCTGAACAAAAAGGACCTGGGCAACGGGTTTTTTGCGTTGAAATCGGTTCTGCATCTGAAAGACAGCGCACCGGAAATCTTTACGAACAACAAGCGCCTGCTCCTCGAATTATTCGACCTGTGCCGGAGGCACGGCCTGGAAATCGATTCCCAGCTCAAACGGCAAATCCGCAACCACCGGCACCTGCTGGACGACGCCTTTTTAAAAGAACACCGGGCCGGGGATTTCCTGATGTCCCTGCTCGACAACCCCGATGCGGAAAAAACCCTGCGGCTGATGCACGCGGTGGGCATTCTGGGCAAGATTCTGCCGGAGTTCGGCCACACGCATTGTCTGGTCAAATACGATTTTTACCACCGGTACACCGCGGACGAACATTCATTGCGAATGGTGCGGTTTCTGGAGCACCTTGCCGTCACGGAGGAGAACGACCTGCGGGAGCTGGCGGAAATTCATAAAACCAATCCTCACAAGCGCCTGCTGAAGCTGGCCGCCCTTTTGCACTCCCTGGGCAAGGACCCCAGCCGGCTTGCGCAGGACATGGACGGCGCCGCCTCGTCAAGCATCATCGACGGACTGCCGGCGGAAGAGAAGCAAATACTGCTGTTTCTCCTGGACAACCTTTACGAGATGACGGAAATCGCCTTTTACCAGGAGATTCAACACCTGTCCACCATTCAAGCGTTCGCCGCCAAGGTGGGAACCGTGGAACGCCTGGAACTGCTCTACTTGATCACCTACGCGGAACTGAAAGCGGTGGCCCCGGACACCTGGACCTCCTGGAAAAAGTTTCTTTTGTCCGAGCTGTACCATTTCACGAAAGATTATCTCGAGCATCCGGAACTGCTCCATAAAAAGCGTTTTTCCACCCGGCTGGCGGTTTACCGCAAACTCCACGCGGATTTTTTTGCCTGGGAAATCGAGCAACATCTGGACCTGATGCCGGACGACTACTGGTTGACGGCCCCTCCGGACGAGGTCGCCCAGCACCTCCGCCTCCTGCGGGTAGTGGGAGAAAACCGTTTCGCCCTGTCCTCCCTGTTCAACGAAGCCGGCGCTTACCACAACGTCACTTTGTGCTATATGAAAAACGACCGGACGTTCAAGAGCATGGTGGGCGCCATCACCGCAAACAACCTGAACATTCTGGGAGCGCAGATATTCCTGAGACGGGACGATGCGACCATTGTCACCTTGCAAGTCGAGGGCGCGAACCGGGAAGACGGCTCAAGCGAAGCAATTTGGCTCCAAGTGGAAAAAAACCTTCAGGATATTCTCGAAAACCGGCGGGAGATTTCCGAACTGCTGGCGGCGCGCAAGCGATACGTCGGCAAAAACGCCCCGCGGAAAGCCGTCGTCCCCAAAATTCAAATTGATAACTCGTCCAACCCTGCATATACTGTCATTCGCGTCGAAGCAAGAGATCATCTGGGGATGCTTTATAAAATCGTTCATGCCCTGGTCGATTTTGGCGTCCAGATTCACCGCGCGAAAATTTCCTGCCGGGGCGACCGCGGAATAGACGTGTTCTACGTCTCCCTGCGCGGCGGAAAGATCACCTTCGACCGATTGACGCGCCAAATCAAGGAACGTTTGATCGGAATTCTTTTGATAGAAAATGTGGAGGATGTGGTTTAAATGAAATTAAGCAATCCCGAAGTGCGGATCGAAACTACCAATATGTGTAACGCCGCATGTATTATGTGTCCCCGCGAAAAAATGGACCGCCTCGAAGGCGTTATGGAAATGGACCTGTACAAACGAATCGTTGACGAATGCAAGGAGCTGGGAGCATCGGCCGTTTTTCTGGGAGGATTTGGCGAACCCCTGATGGATCCGATGATCGTCGAGCGAATCCGTTACGTCAAGCAACAAGGCATGTTCTGCAATTTCATATCCAACGGTTCCCTGTGGGATGAAACCCTGGCCAGGGAAATTATCGAAGCCGGTCTGGACGAAATTCGTTTCAGTTTTTACGGCCAGGACAAGACGGTTTATGAAGAAGTGCATCGCGGATTAAACTTCGAAATCACCCGCAACAACATTTACAACCTGATCAACCTGAGAAAAACCCTGGGGAGCAAAACCCCGACCGTTATGGTGTATTTTTTAAACCTGAGCCAGAACCACGCGCATCTGGAAGCCTTCCGGGAAGAATGGGAGCCGGTGGCCGATTTTATCGAAATCTGGGAGCCCCACAACTTTACCAACGGGCGGAACTACCGCGACCTCGATGTGCCCCGCAAAAAAGAATCCTGCGGCCGGCCAAAAAACGGCCCGTTACAGTTCCAGTACGACGGCACCATGATCCCCTGTTGCTACGACTACGCCGGCAAAGCCGTCCTCGGCGACTGCCGGGAACAAAGCATTCCCGAAATCCTGCGTGGAGAAAAATACGAGGCGCTTCGCCAGGCTCATGCAAACGAGGACTATTCCCAGCAACCGCTTTGCGACAACTGCGACCAACTGCTCGAACACTCCGACGCCCTCATTTACACCAACCGGCACAACCTGCCGGCGGAAGAAGCCGTCCTGCTCACCAACTCCAATCACTACCAACTGAAGTAATTCCGGACTGTTGCTTGCGGCGCGCCGCCAGCGGCGGCTCGCGATGACACCGGAGCCCGGGCGGGCTTCACACGTTGAAAAGAAACTCCATGATGTCGCCGTCCCGCACCACGTAGTCCTTGCCTTCCAGGCGCAACAGACCGGCCTCCTTGACGGCCTGTTCGGACTGGTGCTTCACGAGGTCGTCGAAATGGAAGACCTTGGCGCGGATGAATCCTTTTTCGAAATCGGAATGGATGACGCCGGCGGCCTGGGGGGCGCGCGTATTTTGCTTAATGGTCCAGGCGCGGTTTTCCTTGCCGCCGGCAGTGAAAAACGTCTCCAGGCCCAAAAGCTCATAGCCCGCCTGGATCACCTGTTTGAGCCCGGACTCCCGCAAACCCATTTCCCGCAAAAACTCGATTTGCTCCTGCGGGTCGTCGATTTCAATGATCTCGGTTTCCAGTTTCCCGGCCAGGGCGATGGCCCGTGCCGATTCCCGTTCCGCCAGGCCCATGACGCCGCGCACGGCGGCGCTGTCCACGTCCGCCGAGTCGGAGACATTGCAGATATACAACACCGGCTTTTGCGTCAGCAGGGTCAGCGAGTCGACAAAGGCCCGCTCGGCTTCGCTTTCAAATCCCATGAACCGGATCGGTTGGCCGTCATTGAGAGAATCCATCAGGCGGTCCACCACGGCAACTTGAAACCGGCTTTCCTTGTCGCCGGAGCGGGCCAGTTTGTCCAGTTTGGTTTTCCGCTTTTCCAGCGTTTCCAGGTCGGCAATCATCAATTCCGTGTTGATGGTTTCAATGTCGGTTATGGGGTCCGTTCCGCCCAGCACAAGCTCGTCGTCAAAACACCGGACAACGTGGGCGATGGCCGTCACCTCGCGGATGTGGCCGAGGAATTTGTTGCCCAGCCCCTCGCCCTTCGACGCCCCCTTGGCCAGACCCGCAATATCAACGAATCGCATGGTGGTGGAAACCGTCTTTTTGGCGGGGATATACCGGGAAATCGTCTCAAGACGTTCGTCGGGCACGGTGACGATGCCGACATTCGGCTCACTCGTGGTAAAGGGATAATTGGACGCCTCCGCCCGGGACCGGGTGAGCGCATTGAAAACCGTAGATTTGCCGACATTGGGAAGGCCGACGAGACCGCAGATAAATCCCATAACCTGTGCACCCTTGGAATGTTGTGCCGGCGGCGGACCGCGGGAAACTCCGCCGGCAGACCAGGAATCCGTGAAGAACGTTCCCGCGCCATTCGATTCAAACCCGCTTATCCGCTCAGGGAGAAGACTCGTTGGACATGAACTGATGGGACTGCACGACGCCGTTTTTGTCGAACACGAAAATCAGGTCCTTGGACGTATTCTTGCCAAAAACCCGGTAGGTGTCGAATTCATACACCCAGATAGGATTGCCGTTTTCCACGCCTTTGCGGAGCGGCTCCCCATACATGTTGCGGACATCCTGTTGCGTGGTTTGATGGTTAACGACGTTTTTGACGAGGGAGGATTTAAAATCTTTTCCGGTTGTGCCGCACCCCGCGGCCAACAGGCCCGCAAGACAAAAAGCGATCAGCAAGGGATATCTCATCTTTCGGTTCTCCAGTTAAAGCGTTCCCTGTGCGAACGGCGTTTGCCAACCGGCGTTCGCCGCTCGATTCAAACAAGCCCCACCGGCTCAGGGGTTCAGTTAATGGACAAATTGTATTTTTCCTGGTGTAATTTCGGATTGACCCTGACGGCGATTTCGATATTGTACTGTTTTTCCATTTCCCCCAGATAGATGCTTTCCTCTTCAAAAATCATGTCGTAAACAGCGGGATGAACCTCGACGGAAACGGTTTTCCTTTCCAGGTTGTTGCCGGCGATACGCTGGATGCCGCGAAGAATCTCATTGCAAACGGTTGTCGGGGATTTAATGTGTCCGTTCCCCTCGCAGTAGGTGCAAGGATCGCAAAGCGTCTGGGTCAAACTCCCGCGCACCCGTTTGCGCGTCATTTCGACAAGGCCGATTTCGGAAATTTTCAGAATCTTGGTGCGGTAACGGTCGGATTTTAGCGCCTGGGTCAGGGCGTTCCAGATGGATTCCTTGCTTTCCTCCAGGTCCATGTCGATGAAATCCACTACGATAATGCCGCCGATATTGCGCAAACGCAACTGGTAAACGATCTCCCGCACCGCCTCCAGGTTGGTCTTGAGAATGGTTTCCTCCGGGTCGTCGTGGCCCACGAACTTGCCGGTGTTCACGTCGATGGCGACCAGCGCCTCGGTCTGGTCGATGGAGATGGAGCCGCCGGATTTCAGCCAGATTTTCCGACCCAGGGCGCGATTGATCTCCATCTCGATACCGTAGCGGTCGAAGATCGGTTCGCTGTCATCGTAGAGTTCCATTTTGTCCGCCAGATGCGGCAGATACGTGGAGCAGAACTCCAGGCAATTCTGGTAATCGGACTTGGAGTCGATCACCAGCCGGTTGACGTCATGGTTGAACAGGTCCCGGATGGAACGGAAGACAAGGTTCAGGTCTTCATAAAGCAGGGCGGTGGCGCTTGTCGTTTCCGACTTGGCCTTGAGGTTTTCCCACAGCCGGTGCAGAAAACGAATGTCGGCGGCAAACTCTTCCTTCGTTTTTCCTTCACCCGCCGTGCGCACGATGTAGCCTTCGCCGGGCTGACCGACTTCCGCAATAAGCTCGATCAACCGTTCCCGCTCCGCCTCATCCTCGATGCGCCGGGAAACGCTGATCTGATTCATGCCGGGCATGTAAACGATATTGTTGCCCGGCAGGGTGATGTAGGAAGTGAGCCGCGCCCCCTTGGTTCCCATGGGGTTTTTCGCGGCTTGCACCAGAATTTCCTGTCCCTCGGTGAGAATCTCCTGGATGGGAATATTCGGATGCTCCTGACGCGGCGGTTTTCCCATATCGTCCGTCGTTTTGTTGCCGGGGTCGATGTCTTCCCCCTGCTCCACCTCGTCATCGTCCAGGTCCGCAAAATCGATGACATCGATATCGCCCACATATAAAAATCCGGCTTTTTCCAGGCCAATGTTGACAAACGCCACTTGCATTCCGGGAAGGATTCGCATGACCTTTCCCTTGTATATGTTGCCGACAATGCCCCGGTGAGCCTTGTGCTCGATATACAGTTCAACCAGCTGGTCGTTTTCCAATAGCGCAACCCGCGTTTCCCTGGGATTGCAATTGATGATGATTTCAGATGACATGAAATTGAACTTCTTCCGTGGGCGGCGCGTCAACCGCCACAAGCCAGGCGGTCTCCCGGGCAAGATCAAAAAATAATCGAACTAACCGGTTTCCGGATGGGCATTATTATATCACAGCGGGTCCGCCAGACCCGGAAAGATTCCCGCGCCACCCCTTACAGAAATCTCACATGCAAAGCACTCGACTCACTATTGCACTTGCGGGTTGAATCCGCCGCACGTTCAAACGTTCTCCCTCTGATTTTATTTTTCTGGAAAGAGGTTTGGCATCCATCGGACGGCGAACTTGGCGGGGAAGGCCAAGTGCAAAGGGGCTCTTTGACTTTCAGAGGTGAGGACACCCTCTTCCAGTAAAGCGGCGGTGATCCTGCGGGCATGGCGGTCCCCGGCCCCGATGATTTCAGGAATTTCCCCACGCGGCAACTCCCCCCTGTAAAGCAGGGCATCCAAAACTTTTCCTGCTTTCTCCGGTAATACCTTCAGCCGTATTTTTTCTTCCGCCCAAAGCAAAATTCGGGTGCGCAGGTGCTCGGGTTGAACCAATCCTTCCATAAACTCCACCTGGTCACGGCACACTTCCAGAAAATAGCGGATAAATTTGGCCAGGGCTTCTTCACTCAAACTACCACGTCCATCCAGATCATCGCGTCTCGGGAGGTCGGATTGCTGTAAAAGGTTTTTGTATTGATCGACCGTTCTCGCTAAACCCCGCGCCACCGACCACACCCCGCCGGTGTCCAATGTTTCAAGCATTGCCGCATGAGACATGAGCCGTGCCACACGTCCATTGCCATCCATGAAGGGATGAATCCACACCAGGCGGTGGTGAGCGGCCGCCGCCGCAAGGATTGATTCCGATTTCCCCAGTTTGCTGTATTCCGCTTCGAACCGTTCCATGAAGCGAGGCAGGGCTCCAGGACTGATTGCCAAATGACGCCCTACCCTAACGTCCCGCGTCCGCATTTTGCCTGGGACGACCCGGATTCTTTCTTTGTTCTTGTAGCCTATGACCCAAAGCAAATCGTCCGGAAGGTTTTCGCAGAACCGGCGATGTATTTCCAGTACCCCATCCACCCTGTAAGCGCGCCCGGTCAAACCACCGTCATCAATCCATTGTTGACAAATGATGTGAGCCCTGGCTTCCAGTTGCAGATCTCTCTTTTTCGGGTCCTGGCTGTAATTGCCCTCCATGGACCGTTCAATATCGATGGGATGCGTGTTGTGGTCTTCAATAAGATTGCTGTAGTAGCAGTTCATGGTCCGGATCAATTTAGCCAGAGCCCGGTAGATTCCAGGAGCAAGGCTACGGCGGAATCCGGATGACTTGGATGCCAAATCCATGGCAATATCCATGAGTTCGGGCCGGTATTTTGACCCTTGAGATAGCAACAAAGGCTCCATTAAATTGATGCTTTCCCCTCTGTCCTTCGCCTGATTTTTGTCCGCTTTCATGTCCGCTTCTATGGCCGGTTAATGTAACTAATAACTAATTATATAACATATATTTATAAATATTTAAAGCAGATTTTATTGACAAAAAAGTCCTCTATGAGAAGGTATGACCTTCCCCAATTTATGGGCAGGTTAAAAGTAGCGATTTTTTTTGACTAAAGAATGGACCGCCGCATTTCTATGTTCAACAGCAGTCCGATGGCGAAGAAATTGGTGATCAGCGACGAGCCCCCATAGCTCAACAGCGGCAACGGGAGACCGGTGATGGGCAGAATCCCGATGGTCATCCCGATATTGACGACGATGTAAAACGACATCGTTCCCACAATACCCAGGGCCAAAAACAGGCCAAACCGGTCGGGGCTTCGGAAGGCAATGTTCAATCCCTTGAGAATCACAACAAGATACAGCAAAAGCAAAATGATCACGCCGATAAAACCCATCTCCTCGGCGAAAACGGAAAAAATAAAATCCGTATGCTTTTCCGGAAGAAAGTTGAGCCGGCTTTGTGTGCCGCCGAACAACCCCTTGCCCCAGAACCCTCCGGAGCCGATGGCGATTTTCGACTGGATGGAGTGGTACCCCGCGCCCAGAGGATCCATTTCCGGATTGAACAGGGTCAATAGCCGGGTTTTCTGGTAATCCCGCAGGAAAAACCAAAGAGCCGGAAAACTGATTGTTCCGGCCACGCCGATCCTGATCATCGTCCGGGAATCCAGCTCGGCGGAGGCGATAAAAACAAAGAACACGAAAATAGTGATCATGGCGGTGCCCAGGTCGGGTTGCAGGGCAATGAGGATGCAGAAAACGGCCGTCAGGAATCCGGGAATCAGCAAATCCTTGAGCTGGTATTTCCCTTCCGGCCTTTTATCCTCGAAATATTTGGCCAGGACGATGATCAGCGCAATTTTGGCGAACTCGGAGACCTGGATGCTCACCGGCCCCAGATGAATCCAGCGCCGCGCCCCCGAGGCCACCTGCCCAAACAGCAGGGTATAAACCAGGGCAAGCAGGGCGACCCCATAAACCAGGTAAGCATTCCGGCTCCACGTCCGGTAATCTATCAGAACCGCCGCCAGCATCGCCAGCAGACCGTAGAAAAACCACATAATCTGCTTGAGGTACAGACCGCGAAAAAACGGCTCCGGGCGTCCCTGGTTGGCGCTGTAAATGATAACGATCCCGATCACCGAGATCGTTATCACGACCAGAAAAAACCACCAGTTGAAATTTGCAATCAGTTTTCGATCAATCATGCCATTACATTATCATAACAACCGCCGGATGGCGGAGCGCTTTGCCGCCGATTGGTTTTGGCACACCGAACGCGGCATACCCCAACCGGCCCGGACGCCGCGTTTGAGAGCGCTTCGCCCGCCATCCCGGGCGCCAAGTCAATTGATTGTTTTTTAAGCCGTTATAGTTTTGCGTAATTTCTAATCGAACGATCCCAATGGCTTAATTTCCAAGGCGTTAAGGGATTCATTCATTGCCTTTTCCACGTGTTTTGCACAAAGCTTGTGGAAAACATTGATACAAAAATTTCCACATCCCAAAACCCCTTATTTGACTTGAGATCAGCGGAAGCCCCCCTGTCCGGGATTTTGTTATCAATGGTTTTCCGGGGGCCGATTCGGCAAGGCCAGCGCTCACAAGGGAAAATCGGCGCTTGTCCACACAACACCCGGCTACGCCGGGGAAACAGGGCGTTAGCCTGGCGTCAACATCCGGCCTGTCCGCAAAAGCCCGTTTACAACGGGAAATCCGCGGACACCGGTTTTCTTTTTATGTCATCTTCCCGAAATCTCCCCTGATCTAACCTTTTTATGAACGTCAATTTTCACCACACTAAGAATATTCCGATAAATGGGGCTGTTTCGGCAGGTTGGGCCGCCCGCATCTGAAAACTGTGAGTAATTAGAAATTACCGCGACGCACTTCTCCCCGTTTTCTGAATACCAAAACATTTTA
>JBHHYO010000005.1:0-72982 GCA_046757665.1 Nitrospinales bacterium | reverse complement strand
GCTCTTTTAGATAAAATAAATGATTTGACCCATCAAAACAATGCGCAGTTATTATTTGTAATAAATCCCACCTTGTATGATTTGCTTTTGCAGGCTTGCAACAAGGAAAAAGCGTCTTTGGCTTTTTGCCTTCGCAATAAAAATAACAAGTTGCCCTTTTTAATGAAACCGATCGTCGAAAAAAGAGGTTCTGAAGACGCCGCGCAAGAATTCGTAAGAAAGTTTGGGGGGTTTGGCGCGCTATTATCCCGCTTTCAGAAAGTTTTCGAAAAAGGCCGGTTCGATTATATAGATTTTTTTTATGAGATAGCGCAAGAGAATCTTGATGCCAGTGAATTATACAACCGGGAGCCTTATCACTTTTCCCCCAAAGGAAATAAATTTTTGGCAAAAATCATATATAATCATTTGGTCAAAAATAAAACAATCCCTGTTTACGGGAAAACCCGACTTACTACGAATCATGCTAAACAAGTGACACACTAACCTTTTGTCCCTGGCAGGACAAGCGGTTGCTCAAGGGCTTGCGTGATTTTGGTTAACCGTCGCGCATGAGTAAAAAATTGTATGGCGCAAAAATACGTTTATTTTTTCAGCAAGGAGCAGACTGAAGGTAACGGTGGCCTGAAGGACCTTTTGGGCGGCAAGGGCGCCGGTCTGGCGGAAATGACCCGTTTGGGCATCAACGTGCCGCCGGGGTTCACCATCACCACGGAAGCCTGCGGTTGTTACTTTGACAACGATCACTCTCTGCCTCGCTCGGTCTGGGACCAGGTGTTCGCCCGTTTGAAAACGCTGGAAACCTGCATGGACAAAAAGTTCGGTGACCGGCTCAATCCCTTGCTGGTCGCCGTGCGCTCCGGTGCGCGGGTTTCCATGCCCGGCATGATGGACACCGTCCTCAACCTGGGTCTGAACGAGGAAACCGTCCGGGCTCTGGCCGTCATCACCCAGAACGAGCGCTTTGCGTTCGACTGTTACCGCCGGTTTATTTCCATGTTCGGCAATGTGGTTCTGGGGATACCGGGAGACCGGTTCGAGAGCCGGCTGGCCCTGAAAAAGAAAAAACGCGGCACCGAACACGATACCGATTTGACCGTCCGGGACCTCAAGGCGCTGATCAAGGATTACAAGCGGCTGATCAAAAAAGTCAGCGGTTCGGATTTTCCCGAGGACCCCACGGTGCAGCTCCGCATGGCCATCGAGGCGGTGTTCGACTCCTGGAACGCCGACCGCGCCGTGGAATACCGCAAGATCAACAATATCCCCAACGAATGGGGAACCGCCGTCAACGTCCAGGCCATGGTGTTCGGCAATATGGGCGACACCTCCGGCACCGGCGTGGTGTTCACCCGCAACCCGGCGTCCGGCGAGAAGAAATTTTTCGGCGAGTATCTCATAAACGCCCAGGGGGAAGACGTCGTCGCCGGCATACGCACACCGGAGCCGGTTGCCCAGTTGGAAAAAGCCATGCCGGAGGTCTACCGGTCCCTGGTGGACATTTTCCAGAAGCTGGAGAAACACTACCAGGACATGCAGGACATGGAGTTCACCGTGCAGGACAAGCAACTCTACCTCCTGCAAACCCGTTCCGGCAAGCGGACGGCGCGGGCGGCGATCAAGATCGCCGTCGATATGGTACAGGAAGGTTTGATCAGCAAACAGGCGGCGTTGATGCGCATCCCCTGCGACCAGCTGGAGCAGGTGTTTCATCCCATGATCGACCCCAAGGCCAAGGTCAAGGTGCTGGCCCGTGGGCTGGGCGCCTCGCCCGGAGCGGCTTCGGGAAAAATCGTGTTCACCCCGGAACGCGCCCAGGCCATGGCCGAAAAAAAGGGAAAAATCGTTCTGGTGCGGATGGAAACCTCGCCCGAAGACATCCAGGGCATGAACGCCGCCCAGGGTATTCTGACGGCGAAGGGCGGCATGACCTCGCACGCCGCCGTCGTGGCGCGCGCCATGGGCAAACCCTGCGTCTCCGGATGCCGCGGCCTGTTCATCGACGAGAAGAAAAAGACGCTCGCCCTGGGCGGGATGAAGTTCAAGGAATTCGACACTCTCACCATCGACGGCTCCTCCGGCAAGGTCATCCAGGGCGCCGCCAAATTGACCCTGCCCCGGTTGACCATGGTGTTCACCCAGGTGATGAAATGGGCCGACGACATGCGGACACTGCAAATACGAGCCAATGCCGACACTCCGCACGACGCGCTGGTCGCCCGCGATTTTGGCGCGCAGGGTATTGGGTTGTGCCGCACCGAACACATGTTTTTCAACGACGAGCGTATTCTTTATATTCGCGCGACGATCCTCGCGGAAAACCGCAAGGCACGGCAAGCGCCGCTGAAAAAACTTCTGCCCATCCAGAGAAGCGATTTTTTCGAAATTTTCAAGGTCATGGAGGGGTTGCCGGTGACCATTCGCTTGCTAGACCCGCCGTTGCACGAGTTTTTGCCCGGCAAGCCGGGCGAGATCAAGGCGCTGGCCAAACAGATGGGTATTTCCCAGACCGCCCTCAACAAAAAAGTGAACTCCCTCAAGGAAATCAATCCCATGCTCGGCCACCGGGGTTGCCGCCTGGGAATCACCTTTCCGGAAATTTATCAGATGCAAGCCCGGGCCATTATCGAGGCCGCTTGCAAGCTCGTTAAAAAAGGGCTGAAAGTTTTTCCGGAGATCATGATTCCCCTGGTCAGCCACGTCAACGAGTTTCGCGTCACCCGCCAACTGGTGACGGAAGTGGCTCAGGAAGTCATCAAAAAAGCCGGTGTGAAGCTGGATTACCGCGTCGGCACCATGATCGAACTGCCACGCGCCGCCCTCACCGCGGACGAAATTGCCCGCGAAGCCGATTTCTTTTCCTTCGGCACCAACGACCTGACCCAAACCCTGTTCGGCTTGAGCCGCGACGATGCCGGCAGTTTTCTTCCGGAATACATAGAAAAGGGACTGCTTGCCGAGGATCCGTTTGTCACCCTGGACCAGGCCGGCCTTGGCCAGTTGATCGAAATCGCCGTGCGCAAGGGACGGCAAGTTCGCAAGGATTTGCATGTGGGTATTTGCGGCGAACACGGGGGCGACCCGGCATCCATCGCCTTTTGCGACAAGGCGGGGATGGATTACGTCAGTTGTTCGCCCTTTCGTGTGCCGACGGCCCGTCTGGCCGCCGCCCAGGCCGCCATCCGCCACCTTTCCTCGCGGTCGGATTTCTCCGCGGCCGCCCAACCGATTTCCGGCACGAAACAATCCGGGTAAATTCGGCATACTTGAAATGCCGGAGCTGAGGGATGAAAACGGTTCCGCGGTGCGGAGAAGCGCTTATTAAATTTAATTAAATTTGACTAAATTTAATTAAATTTATATTATTAATAAAAATTTTGTTGACAGACTTCGCCGGTTTTATTACTATTGGGCCTAATCCATAAAAAACTGGTACGGCGAGTTACGGCTCGTCTTTTTCGCGAAGTGAACCTTTAGCTGAGGAGCGGATACGACTATGGTCATGAATAGTGTCAAAAAAATTCGTGAGTCGAAAATGATGAGCAAAGCTGAACTTGCGCGGAAGGCAAGTGTTACCGTGCAAACCATTGACCGCATCGAGAAGGGTAATGACTGCCGGCTGGACACCAAACGAAAAATCATCACGGCGCTGGGTTACAAATTGACCGACCGGGCGAAGATTTTTTCCGACAACAATACCGAGAACAAAAGCGGAAAACCTGCCCGGCTGGCGCGATAACCGTTCCCGGAACGAACAGACGGCTGGCGGAGTGAATCCGGAGGACGTCTCCCGAACCGGGATTTTTCATGTTGCAATGCCCGGAGCAATGGCTCAAGTCCGGGAACCGGGTGTGCAGTTTTGTAGACGATGTTTTGATTCAGGACCGCGCCAACCATTCCCCCGGAACATCCCTCCCATAAAACCAATTGAATTTTCATTGGTTATGCCGTTTCCTGCGGTGGCACAATGCTTGCTTTTCAAGAGAGTTGAAAAACCGTTCCGGCGTTGCCTGCTGGTGTTCGCGTATGAACTCTCGCGCTTCGACGGTCCAATGAGCATTGTGAAGCAGGGGTGCGGGACCGTTGCCGGGAGGATTCGCGTGTTTCCCGCCTTTCGACAACCGCTTGGTAAATAAAAAATTATTTCATTCTATGCTTGTCAAAGTATGCTACTTTCGTTAGCATTTGGGCTGTTACTCTAGCACTGGGAACGACATCATGTTTCTTTCCGAAAAAACGCCCCTGGTCGCGGTGGATATTGGTTCTTATTCCATAAAATTGGCGCAATTGGGGCGTTTGCGTAATAATGCGTACGAGCTGTTGAGTTTTGGCATGATGCCCCTTTCCCCCGAGTCGATTACCGATGGCGCTGTCAAGGACATGGACCATGTCGTGGATGCCCTGGCCCGGCTCGTAAAAGCCGAAAATATCAAAACCCGACATGCCGTGGCCTCGGTTTCCGGAGAAACGGTGATCATCAAAAAAATCAAACTGCCGATCATGTCCTCCGAAGAGCTTAGCGAGAAAATCCGCGAAGAGGCGGAACAGTATATTCCATTCAATATCGATGATGTCAGCATGGATTATCAAATCCTCAAGACCGTGGATCAGAAAACCGCGCGGCCGGACGATTCGGATGATTCCGACCAGGACCTGATGGAAGTTCTCCTTGTCGCCGCGCAAAAGGAAACCATAGACAACCGGATGGAGATTCTTGGAGAGGCAGGTCTGAAGCCGGTGATCGTCGACCTGGATGTTTTTGCCATGATGAATGCCGCCGGCCTGTCGACCAACCTGGAGCGCCTGGGCGCGGTGGCCCTGGTCGACCTGGGGGCCTCCTTTACCCATATCAATCTGTTGTACCGGGGCGATATCTATTTTACCCGGGATTTTCATATTGGTGGCGTTCAGTGTACCGAAAAGCTGATGGCCGATCTGGGCATCTCTTTTGAAGAGGCAAATGCCTGCAAAAAAGGAGAAATTCCCGGGAAGACCGACAAGGATGCAGTCATCAAGGTCATTGTCGAATCGTTTGAGCCCGTCTTCGAAGAAATTAAAACCGCCCTGGAGAGTTTTAAAAACACCATGGGGACGTCGGTCGAGCGGGTGCTGTTAAGCGGGGGAGGCGCTTTGATCCGCGGCGTGGACGGTTTGTTTGCCGACCGGCTGGACTTGCCCGTGGAGATACAGGACCCCTTGAAATCCGTGACAGTCAACCGCAAGAAATTCGATCTGGCGTGTATTGCGGAGCTGGCCCCCGTCGCTACCGTGGCCCTGGGGCTGGCCACCCGGAGGTTCGATTACAAAATATGAAACTCAGGCGGCGGCAGGAGCGGGACCAACCATGCCGCGGCAAAGACATGTACAGGCGTTTGCAGTTTGACCGCGCGTCGCGTCGCGTCGCGTCGCGCTTTTTCGAGTGTGACCGGTATGGAAAAATTGTTTGACAAGTTGCCTTATGATAAATTAAGCAACATCAAATTTACCCATTTGCTTGCGGGAGCCTTTGGTCTGGGAGTGCTTTTGTTTGTTGCTTTTCATTTGACCCTGTACGGTTTGCTTCAGATCGAGTTCGATTCATTGCAGACCAAAAAGTCCCAGACGGAAGACAAGCTGAAAAATTACCGGGCTCTCATCGAAAAAGAGGACGAGATGCGCGCCAAACTGGCCGCCGCGCAGGGGGAACTGGCGCAAATCAAAAGCCAACTGCCGAGCCGGCAGGAAATCGTCAATTTCCTCAGGCAGGTGTCCGAAATCGGCACGTCCCTGGGATTGAACATTGTGCTCATTCGTTCGTTGCCGGAGGAGACTAACGATTTTTACAAGGAGACCCCGATAAAGATCGACGTGCAGGGTGGGTTTTACAAAACCATGGGTTTCCTGGACGCCGTGCAGAATTTGCTCCACCTGGTCAATCTGACCCAGATGAAGATTGAGAGTATTGGGCCCGAAGGTGCGAAGTTAAAACCGTTAACAACCAGTTCCGTGGCGGTGGCCTACAGTTATGTTGAGGGCGCCGAGGACCGGCCCGCCACCAAACCGAAAAAGAAGAACACATAAACACGGCGACCCAGCAACCCATGCGCCAATCGACAAAACACCTTGTACTGGCGATGTTTGCCATGATGACAACATCTGGATTCCACGCCGTCGACTGGTCGGTCAAGCTGGGAGCCCCGTCTTCCCTGGTGATGGCCGCCAACCGGGACAAGATATCCCGGACCGGAGATTACGTTTTGCATCCAAAGTACCTGACTCAGACCAAACGCGATCCCTTCGTTCCCCTGGTGACGGAAACCGAAACCGAAAGCGAAGTCAAAAGAGCCAAAAGAATCCGCCAACAAGCGGCTTCGCAAAGGCAGGCGAGAAAAATCAAGAGATTCACCGAATTTGGCAAGGAGGTCAAATCTCTCGGCCTCATTCCCGTCGAACTTTACCGGGAAATTGCGAAACGCGCACCTGTCCTGTACGCCGATCTCGACCATTACAGCCGCCTGTTCCGCGAAAAGACCGGTTTGCGAAAATTGACCATCGAAGATTATTTGAAAACGGTCGGGGTCTACAAGCGGCTGATCAACAAGGCCAACGAATTTGGCAAACGGCTGGCCAAAACGCCGTTGCAGACGGACTTGAAAAGCTTGAGGCTGGTCGGAATCGTTTGGGGAGGAGCGAAACCGGTGGCCCTGGTTGAAACATCGGGCCACAAAGGGCATACTGTGCGCCAGGGAATGCTTGTGGGGTCTCGTTTCGGCGTGGTCCAATCCATCAGCCACGATTATATTACCGTGTTGGAGCGCGATAGGGATTTTCGCGGCGACGTCAAGTCACGGATCCGGAAAATTCAACTCATCAAAAACCTCAAAGCGAAACGGGAGAAATCTTGAACAAAAAAAGGTTTACCTCAATACTGCTTTTTTGGGTCGCTGGTTTTTGCGTCGCGGCGGGGGTAGCCGTGGTTGCCGCCGAGGAAAAATCGCCGTCCGCGGCGATGGAGCAAAAGGCGGCCACCGAAGACGCCGGCAGACAGCCGGAGGCGCCTTCGCAAAACCTGGAGCCTGCCTTGGCGCGCATCACCGGCCTCACCACGCGGCAAGAAGAGGCAGAGGTCTCCATCAGCATCGAGGCGACGGACAAAATCCAGTATACCGCCTTCAAGCTGTACAACCCTCTTCGCCTGGTTCTGGATTTGCCGCAAATGGAGGAAGGGGTGATCACCGGCCCAATCAAAATCGGTCAGGGGGCCGTCAGCGCCATCCAGCCAATGTATTTTTCCGAGGCGCAAGTGTTGCGCCTGGAGATTGAGCTGAACCGGGAAGTTCCCTATAAAATCTCCAAGCCGCAGAAAAACAAATTGCTGATCACCCTGATGCAGGCTTCCCGGAGCGCCTCTGAACGAGGAGCGACCGATGGCAAAACGGTGCGGTTGGCCCTGGAAAAACCGCCGGCAGGGGGGCCCGCGGTGCAACATTCCGATATGGAAGACCCCTGCGATAAAATTTTCTCCGGTGACAAAGAAAAAATCTCCCTCGACTTCCATCGCGCCGACCTGCGGCGCATCCTGCAACTCATCGCGGAGACCGGAGGCTTCAACCTGGTTTTTGCGCCGAAAGTTTCCGGAACTTTGGCCATGCGGCTGATCGACGTTCCCTGGAACCGGGCCTTCAGCAAAATCCTGAAGAACAATGGGCTTGGCCGCGAGTGTTTCGATACGGTGGTCCGCGTCGCCACGCGCGATGACCTGAAACGTGAAGCGGAAGTGCTCGCCAAGGCCGCCGTTGTGGAGACGACCACCAGCGATAATTGCCAGGGGATCTTGCTCGGCAACAAAAGCAAGATTTCGTTCGACTTCAAACAAGCCAACTTACGCAATACCTTGCGGTTCATTTCCGAAATCGGCGGTTTTAACCTGGTGATCTCGCCCGATGTCAAGGGAACGTTGACCATGAAGCTTACGGACGTTCCCTGGAATCTGGCTTTGTTCATGATCCTGAAAAACACCGGCCTCGCTCAGGAATGTTCCGACAACATCATCCGGATTGCTTCGCGGAGTATTCTGGCGCAGGAAGAAAAGGACCTTCTGGCGGCGGAACGGACGCGGGCGGAAAACGCCAGGCTGGCGGCGGAGAAAGCCCGGCAAGCCAGACGGTTCGACAACGAACTCAATGCGCTCAAACCCATTCCCTTTGAACTCTATCGGGATATCCGGGAAAACGACCCGCGGCTCTACGCCGACCTGGAACACTACGCGAAATTGTTCCGGGAAAAATCCCGGCTACAGGTCATGGAAAGGAAGAGTTACATCAGCCTCGTCAAGTTTTACGGACAACTGATAGACAAGGCCAACGGGCGGGTTGCCAGTATGCCGCAGTCGCCTTTGCAGGCGAGGAAACTGGAATCGATGCGCTTCGTCGGGGTCCTCTGGGGCGGAATGGAACCGGTTGCGCTGATCGAAACCGAGGACGCGAGAGGTCATACCGTTAAACCGGGAACTCTCATCGGACCCCATTTCGGCGTGGTTGAATTGATTGAACCGGAAAAACTGATCATTGTGGAACGTGCAAGGGATTACCTCGGAAACATCACGTCCACTACACGGGAAATGGAACTTTCCCACGAAAGCCATGAATCGCATGAAGCACAGGAGAAGTCTTGAGCGCCAATACATTGAAAAGACTATTGCGTTGTTTAGCATTCAGCCTTTGTGCGATGTGGATTCCCCTGGTTTTCGCGGCGCAAAAAACGGCTTCCTTGGATGAGCGGATGGCGCAAAATGCCGCCCAACCCGCGCCGAAAACGGAAGCGGTACGGGCGATTACCGGCCTGACTACCGAGCAGGATGGAGAAAACGTCTCGATCAGCATCGAGGCCTCGGACGCCATCCAATACACCGCCTTCAAGCTTTCCAATCCCATTCGCCTGATCATGGACCTGCCGCGAATGCGGGAAGGAATTTTAACCCGGCCCATGGAAGTCAACCGGGGCGTCGTCCAATCGATACATCCGATTTTTTTCAAGGAAGCCGAAGTGTTGCGGCTGGAAGTTTCCCTGAACAGCCGGGTGTCCTACTCGATCAGCCAACCGAAGCAGAACCGGTTGTTGATCAGGTTGCAACCGGTGGCGCAGGAAGCCGGGCAATCACCCCCGGCAAAAAAATCCGTGGCGGAACCCGCAGTGCCCATCTCAACGGAAGTGGTTGGACAACTGGCGCGCCCGAATGACGAACGCGGCGCCGTGGCGGAGCAAAACCCGACCGGAGACCCCTGCGATCCCATCCTGGCCGGCAACGGCGAAAAGGGAAAAATCTCATTCGATTTCCAACAGGCCGATTTGCGCAATATCCTGAGAATCATTGCCGAAACAAGCGGCTTGAATCTCGTGATTTCCCCGGAAGTGGCGGGAACCATCACCATGAAACTGATCAATGTTCCGTGGAACGTCGCCTTGAACACCGTCATGAGGAATAACGGTCTCGGCCGCGAATGCTTTAACGGCATTCTGAGAGTCGCCACGCAAAGCACGCTGGACCAGGAAGCCGCCACCCGCGCAACGGTGGAGCAGGCGCGTACGCTCGCCGTCCAGACGGGAAAAGACTCCGCCGACATGATTACCCAGACCGTGCGCATCAATTATGCCGATATCCTGGCGTTGATCAAAAATCTGAAACCGATGACATCCCCCCGCGGGAAGATCACCATGGACAAGCAGACCAACACCATCATTCTGACCGATACGCAAGCCCGAATCGACCGCATGGCGGCGTTGATCGAAACATTGGACGTGCGTATGGGGCAGGTGATGATCGAGGCGCGGATCGTCGAGGTCAACAAAAATTTTGTGCAAAGCCTGGGCATCCAGTGGGGGGGGCGGTTGACGCGCATCACGCCCAACGAGTTCCCCAATACCGTCAACCTGGGGCCGCCCAGCCTGGGAACGGCAGGCACGTCCCTGACTCCTTCCGGATTCATCGTGGATTTGCCGTCAACCGCCGGCACCGCCGGGGGACTGGGGCTGGCGCTGGGCAGTTTTGTCGGCAATACCCAGTTGGATATTCAATTGTCCGCCATCGAAACGCAGGGAAAAGGAAGAATCCTGTCCAGTCCCAAAGTCACCACGCTCAACAACCGGAAGGCCGTCATACGTAGCGGCCGCAGAATCCCTTTCAAAACGGTCTCCCAGGACGGCACGCAAATCCAGTTCGTCGACGCCGATATCAGTCTGACGGTTACGCCGCATATTACGGCGGACGGCAATATTTACATGAGAATCCTGGCGACCAAGAACGCCGCCGACTTTGCCATGTCCGTCGACAACGTGCCGTCCATTACGACCAAGGAAGCGCAGACCGAAGTCCTGGTGAAAAACGGCGAGACCACGGTGCTTGGCGGACTCTATGAAAACACCGTCAACGAAACCCGCGACATGGTTCCCTTGTTCGGCAAGATTCCCTTGCTGGGTGCGTTGTTCCGGCGTCAATCCAACCAGGATGTCGTCAACGAACTGTTGATTTTCATCACTCCGACGATTGTCGAAAACATCGAACTGCCGGCGTCTCGATGAAGCGGTTGAACGTCGATCTGGGAGAAAGAAGTTATGAAATACTGATCGGCCAGGGCCTTTTGGAACACACCGGGCGCTTGCTGTGCGAAGCGGTGCAAACCTCGCGGGCGGTGGTGGTGACGCATCCGTCCATCGACCGGTTGCATGGCGAGAAAACCGTCGGCGGCCTGCACCGTGCGGGATTGAAAACGGATTGCATCCAGGTGCCCGAGGGAGAAGAGCACAAATCCCTGGGAGAGGCGGAAAAACTGTTTGGCCGGCTTCTGGAATTGAATTGCGACCGCCGGTCGGTGCTGGTGGCTCTCGGCGGCGGTGTGATCGGCGACCTCACCGGGTTTGTGGCGGCGACGTTCATGAGAGGAATCCCTTTCATCCAGGCGCCCACCACCCTCCTGGCCCAGGTGGACAGCAGTGTCGGCGGCAAAACCGCCGTCAATCATTCTCTGGGGAAAAACATGATCGGCGTCTTTTATCAGCCCAGGGCGGTTGTCATCGACCTCGACACCCTGAACACCCTGCCCCAGGAGGAATTCCGGGCGGGGCTGGCCGAGGTCATCAAGTATGGCGTCATCGCCGACGCCCAATTGTTCGACTATCTCGACGACCATGCGGAAAATATCCTGCAACGGGACCCCGCGTGCCTGGAGCATATTGTCGAAACCTCCTGTGCCATCAAGGGCCGGGTGGTGCAAAGAGACGAAAAGGAAAACCGTTTGCGGATGATCCTTAACTTTGGCCATACTCTGGGACATGCGATTGAAGCTGTAACGAATTATGCGGTCTATAAACACGGCGAGGCCATAGCCATCGGCATGGTTTACGCGGCCAGGCTTTCCCGGGAAATGGGGCTGTGTCCGGATACGGTGTGCCGCCGACTGGCCTCCCTGGTGGAAAAATTCGGCCTGCCGTCCCGTGTGCCGGATTTGCCGGCCAGGCAATTAATCGAATCCATGCACCTGGATAAAAAGTCCCACGACGAACGCATACGATTTGTCCTGGCAAAGGAAATCGGCGCCGTCGAAATTGTGGACCAGGTCCCGGATGCGGTCTTGAAAAAAGTGTTGGAAAATTAAATGAGAGGGTTTGCGTTATGAAGATCAGCCAATCAAGCCGAAGTTGGGGAATTGCCGTGCTCGTCTTTTCCCTGATGGGCGCGGTTTCCGGGTGCGGGTCGGTTAAGAACGAAGCAAGCGGAGTGGACGGTAGCGTGACCACCACCGTGGGCGGGACCATCGCGGTGGGAGGCGACCGCACGATCAAGTTGACGACCACCAACCGCAACGAGGTCAAGGTAAAGGACACCGCCTTGATCACGGTGTCCCTGACCTGCACCAGCGTCGACAGCAAGGACTGTATTTGCGCCACCTCCGCCAGCAACATCGACACCAACAAGAAGGACTGCACGCTCAGTTCCGGGGCGCTTGGAACGCTGGTCTTTGCGGCCCGGCCCACAGAGTTTGACACGACCGCCGCCTCGCCGCAGAAGTCAACGTCTGTTACCGCCAACTATTCCATATCGCCGGCGGCGACGATTTCCCAGAACACGAACACGCTTACCCTGGCAGAGGGGACGAGGGCCGTTCCCAGCGCCTCGCCCCCGGTAGCCACGATCCCCGGCGAGACGACACGGGAAGTCATTTTCTCGGTTACCTTAACAGGCGCGGAAACCGGATCGGCGATTTTCACCGCCCAGTCGCAGGATACAGTCGCCTCCCTGATCGTGAAGGTTTTTTAGGCCGGGGCCCGTCCCCCATGTTCTACAAATACGTCATCGCCGCCGCCGTGCTCCTTTCGCCGTGGATATTTTCCATGCCCATGGAGGGCGACTGGAGCCGGCAGGTCAAGGAGAAAGCCGTTGTCGGCATCCTGGCCCTCCTCCTGGTTTATGGCATCTGGTTTTACAACAAAAGTTACGCCTGCCTGCTCGCCTACCTCGACCTCTTTTCCGTTTTCCGTGACAACGACGTGTCCTTCGCCGCGTTGATCCCGGTGCTGGCTTTCTCCGGCCTCTACCTGTTCATCCAGTGGGCCGAGGACGATTTTCACTGGCTGAAAAAAGCCGTCGCCCTGTCGTTCTGCGTGGTGCTGGGGTACGGCGCTCTTCAGTATTTCCACCTGCATCCCATTCTTTCCGTGGTGAACGCGGCGATTCGCTATGACAGCGCACGGTATGTCAAGCAATACACCGACGAACTGATCCGCGCCGGAAAACTCGAGGAAGGGGAGCACGCGGTGCCGGGCAACAACTATCTCAAAAAAATCACTTACCGGAAAGTCGGCGACCGCATGGATGTCGCCATGGACCTGCAACTGCCCGAGGTGGTTCCGCATTTGCGGGTCAACGGAGTATTCGGCAACCCCAACGACTGGATGAGTTTTGTCCTGGTCGGTTTCCCTTTCGTCTTTTTTTTCCTGAACAAGAAGCGCGCCCTGGTGGCGGGGGTCGTCATGACGGCCGTGCTGGCGGCAGTGATTGCGGAAAAATATTCGCCCGCCGCGGGCCGCGGCGTGAACCGGGAAGCCGGGCCGATTCAATCCATCAAAATCCGCAAAATCATTTACGCCGAAATCCTTGAGCAATACAAAACCCATTGGCTCCTGGGCCATGGTCTGGGCACGTTCAAGGAACAATTTCCGCGGCAACAGAAAATGAAGACGTACGGCGTCTTCACCTACGCGCACAACGATTTCCTGCAATTCCTGTATGAGGCGGGCCTTGTGGGCATGATCTTGCTGGTCGGCGCCGTGGCCATTCCTTTGGGAAACTTGAAACCGTTGAACCGGGAGAAATGGATTTTGCTGTGTTCACTTCTTTTGTTCGGCGGTTCAGCGACGGTCAATTTCCCGGCGCATATTGCTCCCACAATGCTGGTGGGCCTGATCGCGTTCAGCTTGTTGAGCCGGTGCGCCGTCCCCGGTTTCCCCGCAAAACCACGGCCCGCCGGGGCAAGCGGGGAGGGCGGGCAATCGACTTGACAACCTAGGGGCATTTGCTATTCTGCCGAGGATGACCAAGACCTATCACAATTTTATCAACGGTGAGTGGCGCCCGTCCGCCGGCGGCGAAACGTTTGAGAACAGAAACCCCGCCAACCACCAGGAGGTGCTGGGCCGGTTTCAGCAATCGACGGCGGAGGACGTCAATATGGCCGTCGCCGCCGCAGCGCAGGCGCGCGCCTCCTGGCGCAACACCCCGGCTCCCAAACGCGCCGAAATTCTTTACCGCGTTGCCGAGATGCTGGCGCGGCAAAAAGAACCCCTCGCCCAACAAATGACCCGCGAAATGGGGAAAATCCTCAAAGAAACCCGCGGCGACGTTCAGGAAGGCATCGACCTGGCCTATTTCACCGCCGGCGAGGGAAGGCGGTTGCACGGGCAGACTTGCCCCTCCGAGTTGACGAACAAGTTTTGCCTGTCGGTGCGGATGCCGGTCGGCCTGGCCGCCGCCATTACCCCCTGGAATTTTCCCATCGCCATCCCGTCGTGGAAACTGATTCCCGCCTTGGTGACCGGCAACACCGTGGTGTTCAAGCCCGCCAGCGATACGCCGCTCTCCGCCTGCAATTTCGTCAAGCTGTTCGAGGAAGCCGGCCTGCCGCCCGGCGTGTTGAACCTGGTCACAGGATCGGGAGAGCATGTCGGCGTGCCCCTGGTCAACCATCCGGAAGTCAATCTGGTGTCGTTCACCGGTTCGACGGAAACCGGCGGCGCGATTGCCAGTGACTGCGCCCGGCAGATGAAACAGTTTTCGCTGGAAATGGGGGGCAAGAACGCCATCATCGTTTTGGAAGATGCCAATCTGGAGTCCGCCGTCGAAGGCGTGGTCTGGGGCGCTTTCGGAACCACGGGACAACGGTGCACCGCTTGTAGCCGCGTCATCGTCAGCCGGAAGATCATTAAAAAATTCACCGACCTGCTGGTGCGGCGCGTCAAAACCCTGAAATGCGGCGACGGACTGAACCCGAAAACCGACGTCGGCCCCCTGATCAACGCGACGCAACGGGAAAGAGTTCACCGCTATGTCGTCCTCGGCAAGGAAGAGGGCGCAGAGTTGCTGGTCGGCGGCGGCTACCACGGCGGCAAGGAATGCAAGGCAGGCTATTTTTACAAACCGACGCTGTTCGCCGACGTGCATCCGAAAATGCGCATCGCCCAGGAGGAAATTTTCGGCCCCGTTCTGGGCCTGATCTCCTGCAAATCGCTGGAACACGCCGTGGAAATTGTTAACGACTCCCGGTACGGCCTGTCCTCGGCGATTTATACTCAGGATGTGAACCGGGCGTTTCGGGCGATGGAGCGCCTGGACACGGGCATCGTTTATATCAACTCATCCACCATCGGCGCGGAAATCCAGCTTCCCTTCGGAGGAACCAAGGGAACCGGCAACGGCCACCGCGAAGCCGGCACGGCGGCCCTGGACATTTTTACCGAATGGAAATCGGTGTACGTGGATTACAGCGGCACACTTCAGAAAGCGCAGATCGAGGACTGAACCGGTTTCCCCCGCCGCGTCCGTTGCGCCGGGCGCCGTCAACCCCCACAACCTTAAGGAGACGTCATTTTCAGATTCTCCGTACTTTCCAGCGGTAGCAAGGGCAACTGCATCTATGTCGAATCTCCCGGCTCGCGAATCCTGATCGACGCCGGGCTGAGCCAGAAGGAGTTGACCGCCAGGCTTCAGGCCATCGGCCGCGCGCCGGAGGATGTGGACGCGGTGTTTCTGACGCACGAACACAGCGACCACGTCAAGGGGCTTGGCCCGGTGACGCGGAAATATCGCTTGCCTGTTTATGGCACGGCGGGAACGCACCAGGAAACCGGCAAGCAGAACATTGCCGACCGGCGGGTACTGAAACCCTCGTGCCGGGTCATGATCGGTGACCTGTGCGTGGAGGCCTACGCCACCCCTCACGACGCGGCGGAACCGGTGGCCTTCGTTATCGGTTGCGGAAACCGCAAGCTGGGACACGCCACCGACCTGGGCTCCGTCACCCCGCTGGTGCGCGAAAAACTGAAAAACGCCGACGCGCTTCTGCTGGAGGCCAACCACGATGTCGAAATGCTCGACGCCGGAGCCTACCCCTGGGCTTTGAAGAGAAGGATCAAAAGCGACCTGGGGCACCTTTCCAATGAAGCCTGCGCCGACCTTTTGTCCGCGGTCAACCACGACGGCCTGCAAACGGTGGTTTTGATGCACCTGAGCGAGAAGAACAACCATCCCGCCATCGCGGAAGTGACGGTGCGGCAGAGTCTGCAACGAAGCTCCGCGGACATGATTCTGGCCCGGCAGGACCGGCCCACGGACCTTCTCGCCATCCGCTGAAATCGCGGGGATGATTTCATGAAAACAACCCAGGACAAGGTGTTGGGAAGCTGGTTCGGCATGGCGGTGGGCGATGCCATGGGCTCGACAGCGCGTGGCCTCAAGCCGGCGACCATCGCTCAGTGTTTCCGCGTGATGGACGGGTACAAGGACGTGCGTCCGTTCCTCGGCCGGGGCGTTCGCCATTACAGGATGCAGGGGCTCTACGGCTGGCAGACGCAGATGGCCCTGGTCGTTTGCGATACGCTTCTTCAGCACAAGGGTATCGATTTGCCGGAAGCCGCCGGCCGCTTTCAGGAGTTGAGCCAGGGCGGACCGGAAACTTATTTCGGCGTTTACCGCAACCCGGACGCCTGGTTTCGCAAGACGGCGGAAGAGCTGTCCCGGCGGGATGACCTGACGCGGGCAGATGCGAACGTGTGTAACGGCGCGTATCTCGCCCTGGCCGTTCCCATTGCGCTCTACTACCGCGGGCGGCCCGGCGTCATCCGCGAGCGTTGCCTGGACCTCGGTATACTGCTGACCCGGAACCCCGTGGAATTGATGGGCGTGGCGCTGACCGCTTTTCTCATCAACCGGTTTTTGCCCCTGGAAATCGGCCCGGAAGAGGCGCCGGCGACAGCTCTGGAAGGCGTTCTGCCGGCGGCGGCGGCGTTTTGCCGGGAAATCCGCGCCGGCCTGCAAACCCGACTGGGCAACGACATGCAGGACAAGGAAAGCCTGGCGCTGGACGGCGTATTCAGCCTGCTGGAAGAAAACCTCGGACGAGTGGAACTGCCGGAGCTTGCCCGCCTGATCTGCCGCTACGCCTCGGACTTTACCCGGCAACCCGTCTCCCACGCGGCCCAGGGGTATACGCTGACCCTGTTGCCCTTGGCCGTGGCCACGCTGTTGCAAGCCGGGAACGGTTTTGCCCCCGTCCTGACTTCTGTCCTCAACCGGGGGGGCGAGGCGGACAGGCTGGGCGCGGTGACCGGAGCCCTCGCCGGGGCGCTTTACGGGTTTGCGCGCATTCCGCGGGACTGGCGGACGGGGCTCGTCAACGCCGGGGAAATCAAAAGCCGCGGCGAAGCCCTGTTCGCCAAACGGCGCTCCCCGGCGCTCAAGGACCTGTATGAAATGGAGTCCGGCCTGACGCTCAAGGAGTGCGAGGGCAAAAGAAAATACGCGATCCGCAAACCCAGGGCCCCGGCGCGCAAAGTCCCGCCGCCGGTTCTGGCAAGCGTTTCGGAGGAAATCGCCGTTTCCAAAAAAGACGACCCGGCTCAATGGCGGAAATATCAAAAAGACAAAACCAAAAAGAAACGCGACCGCCGGAAAAACATGGGAGAACCATTCTCGTAGCGAACAAAAGGAGGGAAAAGCGCCGCGGATTTTTCATGTCGCCAATGCGGGGCTTCTTTTGGTAAAATGACAGACTCTAATTTTTTAGTAAAACGCCCGTCAGGGGTTATAATAAAAAGCCGCGCCGCTAGCGGCATCGGTGATCAACGCCATATTCCGAGGGAGAACCCGTGAAATTCGTCAAACTGATTTTCCTTGCGCTGTTTGTTGCTTGTTCCGCGATTCCCGCCGGGGCTGAAAACGAAAACGAGTTGGTCGTCGGGGAAAACCTGAAAGTCGGTATGCCCCTGACGGATGCTTTTAAACTGTTGGGCCTTCCCAAAAGAATCCAGGTGAGACGGGGAACCGACCGCTTATCCGACGGCATCGCCATTGCGTATGTAGACCACGGAGTCGTCATCCATGCCGTAAACAAGGGAAGCGTAGTCGAGGGTATCGAGGTGAGCCTGAGATTCGCGGGCCGTTTTGCCGCCGGGATCAAGATTGGCGACAGTTTTAAAACCATGATCGAAAAATACGGCGTGCCGGAGTCGTTTAAATCCGGCGTGGCCCGTTATCCGAAGCGCCATTTGATTTTTGTCCTGAACCAGGAAAAAATCGTTTCGGCGAAAGTGTTTGCCAAGGACACCCCTCTGCTGGCCGGTCGCATAGCGGTCTCCGGGAAATAACCCGCCCGGGTCCGATAATTTCCTCTCACTCGTCTCGTATGAAACAAGTTTACCTGCAAACTTTCGGTTGCCAGATGAACGTGGCGGACACCGACCGTATGGAGCTTCTGCTGTTCCATTCCGGTTACCTGCGCACGCTCCGCAAGGAAGACGCGGATCTTATTCTGGTCAACACCTGCTCCGTGCGGGAAAAGGCCGAGCACAAAATCGTGTCACTGCTGGGCAGTTTTCGACCGCTCAAGAAGAGCAATCCCGGATTGATGCTGGGGCTGACGGGGTGCCTGGCGCAACAGGAGGGCGACCGGCTGGTCAGGAAATTTCCCTGGCTGGATTTCGTTTTGGGGCCGGACACGGTGGAACGCATCGCCACGGCCATCGACCGGGTGCAAACCCGGAGCCGGCCGCTGGTCTGGACGGAGTTCGACAAGGAAAAAGAATATTCCATCCCGGCGCTGGAAGGCCCGCGGACGCCGGGGCCGTCGGCGTTCGTCAACATCATCAAAGGTTGCGACAAGTTTTGCAGCTTCTGCATTGTGCCGCTGACCCGCGGGCGGGAGAAGTCGCGGGAGGCCGGGGAAATTTACGCCGAAGCGCGGCAGTTGGTGCGCCGCGGCGCGCGCGAAATCATTTTGCTGGGGCAAAACGTCAACGCCTACGGCAAACACGGCCTGCGCCGGCCCACGGCGTTTCACGAACTGCTGTACGGCGTGGCGGCAATCCCCGGCGTCGAGCGATTGCGCTTCACCACCAGCCATCCCAATGATTTCACGCCGCAAACCGTCCGCGCCTACCGCGACCTCGGCGTCTTGGCGAACCACCTTCACCTGCCCGTGCAGTGCGGCGGCGACCGGGTTCTGCGGGCGATGCGCCGCGGTTACACGTCGGCGGAATACCTGCGGCTCGTCGATGACCTGAAATCCGCCGTCCCGGATATCGCCCTGTCCACCGACATCATCGTCGGCTTCCCCGGCGAAACCGACGCGGAGTTTCGGGAGACATTGCGCCTGATGGAGCGCGTCGGTTACGACAGCAGTTATATGTTCGCCTACAGCCCGCGCCCCGGCACGCCGGCGGAGAACCTGCCGGACACCGTGCCCGACGCGGTGAAGAAGGAACGCCTGCAAACCGTCCTCGAACTGCAAAAACGCCTGACGGCGCAAAACGGCGCCAAGTACGTCGGCGGTGAGGTGGAGGTGTTGATCGAGGGACGCGCCGGCCGTGACGGCGCCGACTTCAAGGGCCGCAACGCACACTACTGGATGGTGCATGTCAACGGCGCAACCGGCGCCCTCAAACCCGGCGACTTCGTGACCGTCAAGGTGCAAGAGGCCTCCGGCCACGTCCTCAAGGGCGCTTGCCTTGCCGGTCGGAACGCCGAAGCTCCTTGTTGACTTTCCACCCGCCCGTGTAGTTTAATCAGCCTGAAGTTAAAATCGTGTCCCACTGGAGATACTGGGATGGCTCGCCAAAAGAATGTCAAATCCAAAGTTAAATCTTCCAAAAAACCCATCGAACAATACGGCCATGAGGACAAGAAGCGGAAGAACAACCCTCCGGTAGGACTCGTCACTCCCGCCACGGATAAAGAATCGGGCAAGAAGAAATACTCCTACGATCCCCACCTCGACCCCGCCCTGCAATGGGCAGGGAAAACCGAGCATACCAGTTTTGAAGTCCCCACCGTCTCCCTGCACGTTCATGAACGCATGGACCCCAAAACCGTCATGGAAGCCGTTAAAAGGCGCAACGGCAACGACCACGGGCAAATGGGATTGTTCGAGTCGCCGGAGGAAAACCCGCCATTAAGAGAAGCTCTGGACTTTTACAAACACGCCCATAACTGGTCGAACCGGTTGATTGCCGGGGATTCCCTGCTGGTCATGAACTCCCTGCTGGAGAAGGAGGGCATGGCGGGACAGGTGCAGATGGTCTATATCGACCCGCCTTACGGCATCAAATACGGCTCCAATTTCCAGCCGTTCGTCAATAAGCGGGACGTGAAGGACGGCAAGGACGACGACTTGAACCAGGAGCCGGAAATGATCCGCGCCTTCCGCGACACCTGGGAACTGGGGATTCACTCGTATTTGACTTACCTGCGCGACCGCTTACTGCTGGCCCGCGAACTGCTCCACGAAAGCGGCTCGTGCTTCGTGCAGATCAGCGACGAGAATGTGCACCTCGTGCGAAATTTGATGGATGAGGTTTTTGGGGTAAAAAATTTTTGTTCCCAAATCCAATTTGTAAAAACCAGTAGCGCAACATCAAACCTCATCCCTACAGTTATGGATTATGTTCTTTGGTATGGAAAGGAAAAAAAACATGTGAAGTATCGTTCGCTTTTCATTCCAAAACCCAGGGATGCCATTCTGGAAAATTATAAATATGTGGAAAAGCCGAATGGTACATGGTGTGCGCTTACTAAAAAACAGTTGGAGGGTTTTGAACCAATTCCCAATGGAAAGCGTTTTTGGATGTCTGACCTTACTTCCCAAAATCCTTCTCCAAATAGAACCACTAATTATGAATACAAGGACAAATGTTTTCACCCCGGGAAAGACAGACACTGGAGCTGTTCTATCGAGGGCCTAGATAGATTAAAGCAATTAAAAAGATTAGTGATTCGTGGCGAAAAACGCCTTTGTTATAAACGTTATATCGAAGATTTTCCATATCAAGGACTTTCCCATTTATGGGAGGACACCACGGTATTTAGATTTAATGAAGGTGTCCGGTATGTTGTGATGACTTCGACCAAGGTAATCCAGCGTTGCCTCCTCATGACGACGGACCCCGGCGATTTGGTGTTCGATCCGACTTGCGGTTCGGGAACGACGGCGTACGTGGCGGAGCAGTGGGGGCGGCGGTGGATTACCTGCGATACTTCACGAGTTGCCGTCACGCTGGCCAAGCAGAGGATCATGACGGCCTTGTACGACTATTACAAGCTGGCGCACCCGGACGAGGGGGTGGGGAGCGGGTTCGTTTACAAGACGGTGCCGCACATCACCCTGAAATCCATCGCTAACAACGAGCCGCCTGGACGGGAAACCCTGTACGATCAGCCTGAACTGGATAAATCCCGCGCCAGGGTCACCGGCCCGTTCACCGTCGAGGCCGTGCCCGCCCCGATGGTCAAACCATTAGAGGAAGCCCTCACCCCAACCCTCTCCCATGGGGAGAGGGGGAAGGGTGAGGGGAAGAAACCCCTGCCCGCCGATCTTCTGGAATTTGCGCGCAAACTCCGCAAGGAACAAACGCAGGCGGAACAACTGCTTTGGGCGCTGTTGCGCGACCGCCGCCTGGCGGGATGCAAATTTCGGCGGCAACACCCGGTTGATCCCTATGTTCTGGATTTTTACTGCCACGAGGCGCGCTTGGGCATCGAACTCGACGGTGGTCAACACAACGAGCCGAAAAGGGAGGCCGACGACCGGAAACGCACGGCTTTTTTCGAGCAAAAAGGTGTTCATGTCCTGCGATTCTGGAATAACGAGGTGTTCGCCCAGACAGAAGGGGTGTTGCAGAGTATTTATGATGCCCTCACCCCAACCCTCTCCCATGGGGAGAGGGGATTTGACGCCGATGAGTCGGTTGCAAGATCGGGAGAAACGCAACGTCATGATGAATGGCGGAGCGAATTGCTAAAAACCGGGGTGCGCGGCAAGAACGGGCAGATGATTTTGTTCTCCCGCGTCGAGCCGCTGGCCGGCACGCGCTGGCTCCATGCCGACGCCGAGACCCGGCCCAACGACAAGGGCAAGGATACGGTCAAGGAAAAAGATGTCATCTACGGCAAGCCGCAGAGGGTGGTCATTTCCTACGGTCCGGAACACGCGCCGCTGGAGCAGAAACAGGTGGAGATGGCCTGGCATGAAGCCCGGGCCCTGATTCCCAAGCCCGCCATCATCCTCTTCGCATCGTTCCAGTTTGATCCGGAAGCGGCAAAAGACATTGACGAACTGACGGAAGAAAAAACCGGTATGATCTTCCTCAAGGTGCAAATGAACACCGACTTGCTGACCGACGACCTCAAAAAGAGACGCTCCGGCAACCAGTCGTTCTGGCTGATCGGCCAGCCGGACGTGGAGCTTCGCCGAATCGGCAAGGGGGAGGACAAGGGAAAATTCGAGGTGGAAGTGCATGGATTCGATTACTACAACACCAGGACCGGAGCCATTGAGTCGGGCGACACCGGGAAGATCGCCCTGTGGATGCTGGACATGGATTACGATGAAAGGAGCCTGTACCCCCGGCAAGTATTCTTCCCCATGTCCGGCGAAAAAGACGGCTGGTCGCGGCTGGCGAAAAATTTAAGGGCCGAGATTGACGAGGAACTGATCGAAGCCTACCGGGGAACGGTATCCCTGCCATTTGAACCCGGAAAGCACGGGCAGGTGGCGGTCAAGATCGTCGATGACCGGGGAATCGAGAGCTTGAAGATATTAAAGGTAGAGGCATGATTTCGGCAAGCAAAAAAATCCGTATTCCCCAGGACAAGGTTGCTCCCTTCTGCAAGCGAAATCATATCCGCAAGCTTTCGCTGTTTGGCTCGATTCTGGGCGAAAATTTTCGTCCGGAAAGCGATGTTGACGTGCTGGTGGAGTTCGAGCCCGGCCACGTTCCGGGCCTGATCGAACTTTCCGGCATGGAAATCGAGCTGGGCGGAATCGTCGGGCGAAAAGTGGACTTGAGAACGCCCGAGGACTTGAGCCGGTACTTCCGCAAGGAGGTCGTGGAATCCGCGGAGGCGCTGTATGTGCGATAGGAAGGACCTGGTCCGCCTGCAACACATGCTTGATGCCTCCAGGGAAGCGGTTTCCTTTGCCCACAACAGGAGCCGGGAAGAGCTTGACACGGATAGGATGCTGGCGCTGGCCCTGGTCAAGTCCATTGAAATTACCGGCGAGGCGGCGTCTCGGTTGAGCAAGGAATGCCGGGAGAAATTTCCCCGTATCCCCTGGGACAATATCGTTACCATGAGAAACCGGCTGATCCATGCCTATTTCGACATCAACCTGGACGTGGTGTGGAATACGGTGATCCAGGACCTGCCGCCCTTGGCGGATGAACTTGAAAAAATTCTTCGAACCAAAGAAACGTGAAACAAATTGACCAACTCATTATCAACTCTCCGTACAAAGAGCCTGCCAGGTATTGGAAATACGACCGCGAGACCCGTTTATTCTCCAAGGAAGAAGGGCGGCGGCCCGCCGGATATGTAGTCGCCACGCCCGGCTCCAAGTCCTTCGACGATCCCGGCCAATTCATTGAGCTTCCCCTGGTTAATAAAATCAGACCCCGTATAAAGGCGTGGCGGGAGGCGGGGTATCCCGGAGTTACCGGCATCACCAAAAGGCTACTGGAGCATTGGCGAAATGAGGAGGAGCGGGATCATCGTAAATTCTTCTTCTGCCAACTGGAAGCCATTGAAACCCTGATCTGGCTCAATGAAGCCCCGGCGGCGGAAAGGCAGGGGATTGCGGTCCCCGATGACGGCGGTCCTTTCACCCGCCTTTGCTCCAAGATGGCGACCGGTTCCGGCAAAACCATTGTCATGGCAATGATGATCGCCTGGCAAGTCATCAATAAAGTCACCTACCCGCAAGACAAGCGATTCTCAAAATATGTTTTCATCGTGGCCCCCGGCCTGACGGTCAAAAGCCGTTTGCAGGTTTTACATCATTCGGGAGAAGGCAATTATTACGATGAATTTAATATCGTTCCGCTGGGTCTTCGGGAAAAACTGCGGCAGGGGAAAATACGCATTCACAACTGGCATAAGCTTAACTGGGAAGAGGAAGAAAGAATCGCCAGGAAAAAAGGCGTCGATAAGCGGGGAGCTAAAAGTGATGAAGCCTATGTGCGGGAAGTTTTGGGCGACATGGCCAATGCCCGCAACATTTTGGTGATTAACGACGAAGCCCATCACGCCTGGCGGGTTCCCGCCGAATCGAAGATTCGCGATGTGAAGAAGGAAGAAATTGAGGAGGCTACCAAGTGGCTCGGCGGGCTGGACCGAATCCATAAGGCCAGGGGGATATTGACCTGTTATGATCTTTCCGCCACCCCTTTCGCCCCTTCCGGCAAACAGGCGCGGGAAGAGGCTTTGTTTCCCTGGGTTGTCAGCGATTTTGGACTGAACGACGCTATTGAATCCGGGCTGGTAAAAACCCCCAGAGTGGTGGTGCGGGACGATGCCGTCCCCGACGCCAAAACGTATAAATCCAAACTGTACCACCTTTACATGGCCGATGAAGTCAAGGATGGCCTAAACAAGAAAGCAGAAGAACAGGAGCCGCTTCCCGACCTCGTTTTGAATGCCTATCTTTTGTTGGGGCTGGATTGGAGGGAAACGGCAAAAAGTTGGAAGAAGAGCAAACTGGAGGCTCCTCCCGTAATGATTACGGTAGCCAATCGCACTGAAACCGCGGCGCGGATAAAATATTCATTCGATAAAGGAAAGATCGATATCGATGAATTATGCAATCCGGATTTAACTCTTCATATTGATTCCAGTGTCTTAAAAAAAGCGGAGGAAGTGGAAGAGCCGGTATTTTTTAATGGCGACGACGGCGATGAGGGGACGGACGAAAAATTCAAACCGAAAATAACCAAACAGAAAGCGGCGGAAATACTTCGTCAAAAAGTTAATACCATCGGGGATATTGGCAAGCTTGGGGGAAAGATACAAAACGTGATTTCCGTGGGAATGCTTTCGGAGGGATGGGACACAAAAACCGTCACGCATATTATGGGACTGAGAGCGTTTTCCAGCCAGTTGCTTTGTGAACAAGTGATAGGGCGCGGGTTAAGAAGAACATCGTATGAGGTTGGCTCCGATGGTTTGTTTCAAGCGGAATATGTGAATATCTTTGGAGTCCCTTTTACATTTTTGCCGCATGAGGAAGGCGACGGTCCGCCGCCACCGCCCCCGACTCCTAAAACCAGGATCGAACCTGTTGTGGAGAAAAAGGAATTTGAAATATCCTGGCCGAATATTATCCGGATCAACCATGTTTACAAGCCGAAACTGGAACTTGACTTGGAAAAGGTTGACCTTTTGCGAATTGACGCCAGCAAAATCATAGAACTGGCGGAAATGGCCCCTACCATTGCGGGAAAGCCGGACGTAACCAAAATAAGCCAAATTGCCCTTGAGAAATTAGGGCGGGAATCCCGACTACAGAGGATCATATTCAAAGTATCGGCGAGCATCTTTGACCAAATGAAATCCGGCTGGAAAGAAAAGGGGAACCGGGAATATTTGCTGGGCCAGGTCATCTGTCTGGTGGAAAAATTCATCAATTCCGACAGAGTAGAAATCACCCCTCCTCTGTTCAATCAGGACCCCATGAGAAAGCGAATTCTTTTGATTCTTCGCATGACTAATCTGGTGCATCATATTTGGGAGACGATTAATTTTGATAACTCACTGGAGTTGATTCCCGTATTCGATTCCGAAAACCCGATTCGGTCAACGGGAGACATGCTTCCCTGGTATTCAGGAAAGCCGTGCGAGCGTACTAAACGGTCGCATATTAATTTTTGTGTGTTTGACAGCGCGTGGGAATCCACGGAAGCCTTCCACATTGAAAATGATAAAAAGAATGTTGCGGCGTGGGTCAAAAACGACCATCTCGGTTTTGAGATACATTATGTTTATAAAGGAGTTGTTCACAAGTACCGGCCCGATTTCCTGATTCGGCTGACAAATGGAGAGATGCTTGTGCTTGAGGTTAAGGGACAGGACACCCAAAAAGAAAAAACGAAAAGAAATGCGTTGGATGAGTGGGTGAAGGCTGTTAACCAGCACGGTGGGTTTGGCAAATGGATGTGGGGCGTCTCGTTTGCGCCTTCGGACATTGCTGAGATTTTGGGTAAGTGTAATAAGATTTAGAAGAAAACGGTGTGCTGGGGAGTCAGTCGATTCCCAGTTCGTAGAGCACGTCTTCTTCCAGGGCCGCCAGTTTGGGGCCGATGATTTTGTGGGCCTGCTGGATGTCGCGGATCGTTTTCAGGTCCATGGGCCTTCCATGCTCCTCCAGAAAATACAGGGTTTCGACGCAGAAGCTGTCCAGGTCAATCACCTGGTCCAGCAGGTCCAGCGGCAGGTCGGCCAGGTCCAGGTCGTTGACTTCCAGGATTTTGAGGATGCGGATCAAACCCAGTTTCACCTGCACGGTTTTTCGCCTGAGTTCGGAGACGATTCGCAGTTCGGGGCTTTCGACCTCCTGGTGCAGGGCGGTCATCATTTTTCTGAGAAGCCGGTAAAAGGCGGTTTCCTGTTTTTTGTTGCAAAACAGGTCTCCCTTGCCGCCGAACAAAAGATCGACCAGCAGTTCCATATCGTCGTTCCTGGCGATTGTGCTGCGCAGGATGGCCCGGAACTCGGCGGCGTCAAAGGGCATCCCCAGGTCTTCCAGAATTTGATTGAGGGAGTTGCATCGCCCGGCGAGTTTTTTTGGGGCCAGCTCCAGGGACAGTTCCCAGCGCTTGAATTTGCCGGCGGGCATGAATCGGGGATAGCCCCACTCACTGCCGACGACGGACAGTTTTTCCAGGAAGTCGAGAAACCGGTTCAGGGAAAACGCGGGGACTTGCAAATCCGCCGCTTGCAGATTGTAAAAGGCGCGCAACAGTTGTTTTTCCATGCTGTCGGAAGAGAAGTCGTAACGGCGGCTCAGGTGAATCAACATCTCCTCCAGGCGGACATGCAGGGAGCGCATTTTCAGCCGGTGCCGGCGTTCCAGCCCGGCGGGGTAGGGGCGCAGGCGAAAGACGCCGCGGCCGTAATCCGCCAGCTCCGCCAGCAGACTGTCTCCCGGACGGCAGTGAAAGTCGGCAAACACTTCGCGCATGTTCCAAACCGTCACCGTCAGCGAACTCTTGCCGGGAATCCATTCATTGATCTTGATGGGTTCGGGAAAGTGCTGTTCGTTCGAGTAGCGGTAAAAATCGAAGACTTCTTCCAGTAAAAACGTTTGTTGCCGTTTGGGGATTTTGTTCCCCCGGCCGTCGAGAAACGTCAAGCGGTCTTCGGACAGTTCGCCCGAGAGGAGCGGGATCAGGCGGCAACCGGGGATCAAAATTTGCTCTTGCAGTTCCAGCGGGCTGAGGGGAACGGCCAGGGGGATATGGCCCATTTTTTCCAGCACGGCGCGGCACGGCAGAAAGTCATCGGACTCCATACCGATCAGGCCCTGGTGTTGCGGCAGGTTTTTTTTGAGCCGGTCCAGCGTGGACGCGGAAATTTTCCGGCCCCAGCGAGCCTGGATGCGGCGCAGGAAATCCTCCGCGGTGAATGGGGCGCGGGCTTCCCGGATCAGGTCGTCGGCCAGTTTGTTGAGGGTGCGTCTCATGGTTGACTCGAAGGAAGGCAAACGGGATGTTGTTCGGACACGGACGAACCGCACATGCGGGGCAGGCTGTCGCCCGCCGCGACGGGCGCCGGATGATTCCGGCATCGACCGTCTCGGCCATGGTACCACAAAATCCGCCGTTGTCGAAATTTTCCGGTGAGGCGGGAGACGGGTTTGCGCCGCGTCTTTCTTCTTGACAAATCCGCGCCGCGAAATAGAATAGGAGAATATGAAAAACAGGCGCGTAGCTCAGGGGTAGAGTACTTGCTTGACATGCAAGGGGTCGGCGGTTCGAAACCGCCCGTGCCTATTGCCATCGTTAACCGTTACGGTTACAGCATACAAATTTGGTCGTGATCAGGCTCGGGCATCATGCGCCATCCTCATGATGCCCTTTTTTTTAACGGGTCTTTGAACAATTTTGTTATGAAACAAAACGTCAACCCAAATAGCATCGATCTGGATACTCTTCGGCACAGCGCCGCCCATTTAATGGCGCAGGCGGTGAAACAGTTGTTTCCGGAAACCCGGCTGACCATCGGCCCGACCATCGAGGACGGGTTTTACTACGATTTTCAGCGGGACACGCCCTTTGTCCCCGAAGATCTGGAAAAAATCGAAAACCGGATGCGGGAAATCGCCAAGCAGGGACTGGAAATCGAGCGCCGGGAGATCAGCAAGGAAAAGGCATACCAGTTTTTCGAGGAAGCGGGCGAACCGTTCAAAAAAGAAATTCTCGACGGCATCGACAGCGACGTGGTTTCGACTTACAGCCAGGGCGAGTTCACCGACCTGTGCGAGGGGCCGCACGTGCCTTCCACGAAATTCATCAAGGCGTTCAAGTTACTGCACACGTCGGCATCCTACTGGCGCGGCGATGAAACCAAGGCGGGTCTGCAAAGGATTTACGGCACCTGCTGGCACAACCCGAAAGAACTCAAGGCGTACCTGAACCGGCTGGAAGAAGCCAAGAAACGGGACCACCGCAAACTGGGCAAGGAGCTGGACCTGTACACCGTTTCGGAAGAGGTCGGCCCCGGCCTTATCCTGTGGCATCCCAAGGGCGCCCGGGTGCGTTACCTGATCGAGGAATTCTGGAAAAAGGAACATTACCGGAACGGCTATGACCTAGTCGCCAGCCCCCATACCGCAAAAATCGATCTGTGGCACACCAGCGGGCATACGGATTTTTACAAGGACAACATGTTCTCCGGCATGGAGGTCGAGGGCAAGGAGTACATTCTCAAGCCGATGAACTGCCCGTTTCATATCCAGATTTACAAGACGGGTTTGCGGAGCTACCGCGACCTGCCCTTGCGCTGGGCGGAACTGGGGACGGTTTACCGGTACGAGCGCTCCGGCGTCCTGCACGGGCTGTTGCGGGTGCGCGGGTTCACCCAGGACGACGCGCATCTGTTCTGCCGTCCGGACCAGCTGGAGGATGAAATTGTCAAGGTCATCGACTTTGTGCTGTTCATCCTCAAGGCATTCGGGTTTGACGAATACAAAGTGTATCTGAGCACCCGGCCGGAAAAGTTCGTTGGCTCGGAAGAGGAGTGGGAGCGGGCCACTGCCGCCCTCAAGAACGGTTTGGAGAAGATCAAGCTCGATTACCAGGTGGACCCCGGTGAGGGCGTATTTTACGGGCCTAAAATCGACATCAAAATCAAGGACAGCCTGGGCCGGTACTGGCAGGTTTCCACGATTCAGGTGGATTTCAACCTTCCCCAGCGGTTTGAAATCAGTTACATTGGCGAGGACAGCCGACCGCACCGCCCGATCATGATTCACCGTGCCCTGATGGGGTCGATCGAGCGGTTTTTCGGTTGCCTCATCGAGCATTATGCCGGGGCGTTTCCCTTGTGGCTGGCTCCGGTGCAGGTGATTCTGCTTCCCATTACGGACAAACAGCACGATTATGCGGAAAAAATCCGGCAACGGCTGGCCAAGGCGGATATTCGCGTCGAAAAAGACTTGCGAAATGAAAAGATTGGCTTCAAAATTAGAGAAGCTCAAATCGCCAAGATTCCCTATATGCTGGTTCTGGGAGAAAAAGAAGTCGAATCGCAAACCGTTGCGGCGAGAAGACGCCGCTCCAAGGAAACCCGGACTCTGGACCTCGACGCTTTTATGAGTGAGTTGCACAGCGAGATTCAAGACAAGGTTTAGAAAAATGACAATCAACGAGGGAGGAACGGATTGAAACACATAGCCGCAATGGCGGGATATCGAAGGAGGTTTTATTAAAAAACAACGCATCAATTCCATGATCCGCGTTAAGGAAGTGACTGTTATCAGTGACGAGGGAGAGCCCATGGGGGTTTTTTCGACCCGCGACGCCTTGAACATGGCGCGGGAACAAAGCCTGGACCTGGTGGAAGTTGCGCCATTCGCCAACCCTCCCGTCTGCAAGATCATGGATTACGGCAAATTCAAATACAAGCAAAGCAAACGGGCGCACGAAGCGAAGAAGAATCAAAAAGTCGTTCACCTCAAGGAGGTCAAGTTCCGGCCCAAGACGGACGACCATGATTACGATTTCAAACTGAAACACGTACAGCGGTTTCTGGAGCAGGGCGACAAAGCCAAGGTCGTGATTTTTTTCAAGGGCCGTGAAATCATTCATCCGGAACAGGGGGTAAAGATTCTGGAGCGTGTTGCCGCGGCCATTGAGGACGTCGGGGTTATCGAACAACCGGCCAAGAAAGAGGGGCGCACTCTGGTCATGGTGCTTGCGCCGAAGGCCAAGAAAAAGAAACCCTGAAGCGCGTTGGCGGCGTTATCAACCAAAAACACAAGAACCCGGCGGCGCACCGCCGGTTTTAAATCGAAAGAGGCCAGACATGCCAAAGATGAAAACGAACCGCGGCGCCGCCAAGCGCTTCAAGAAAACCGGAACGGGGAAGATCAAACGGTTTTCCGCTTTCAGAAGCCACATCCTCAGTAGCAAGACCACGAAGCGGAAGCGAAACCTGAGAAAATCCAGGACCATGGGGTCCGGCGACCAAAAACGAATGAAAATACTACTGCCTCATTAAAGCAGTCTTTACCAGGAGAAAAGATTCATGCCAAGAGCTGTCAATGGAACGGTGGCGAGGAACCGGAGAAAGAAAATCTTAAAGCTCGCCAAGGGGTTTCGCGGCGCTCGCCGCAAACATTACCGCGCGGCGCGGGAGACGGTGGAAAAGGCCTTGTGTTATGCCTACCGTGACCGGCGCGCCAGGAAACGTGATTTCCGCCGCCTGTGGATCGCCCGAATCAACGCCGCCGCCCGACAGGGCGGGTTGACCTACAGCCAGTTCATGCACGGCTTGAAACTGGCGGAGATCGAATTGGACCGGAAAGTGTTGTCCGATCTGGCGATCCGGAATGAAGATTCCTTCAAAACCCTGCTGGAAACCGCGCGTGTGAAAATCGCCGCCGGTTAGCGGCGAAACGACCCACCGAAACATCCGCCGGCCGGGTGACCGGCGTCCCGGCCTCCCATGATCGAAACCCTGAAAAAACATCAGACCCGATTCGACTCGGCTATCGCCGGGGCGTCCTCCCTCGACGAAATCAAGCAGTTGAAAACCGAGTATCTGGGCCGCAAGGGGTGCATTCCCTCGATGATGAAAGGCTTGCGCGAGGTGCCGCCCGAGGAAAAACCCCTGCTGGGGAAACATATCAACACCTTCAAGCAACGGGTCGAAACCCGGCTCCAGGAAAAGACGCGGGAACTGACGCGCCAATCCGTCGCGGCCGGAGAAGAAGGCGCGTTCGACATCAGCCTGCCGGGCAGAAAGGAAACCGCCGGCTCACTGCATCCCATCACCCAGGTGATGGATGAGATCATAGAGGTGTTTTTTGGTTTGGGATTTCAGGTGGAGGAAGGTCCGGAAATCGAAAGCGATTATTATAATTTCGAGGCTCTCAACATTCCTCCCGACCATCCGGCTCGGGACATGCAGGACACGTTTTACATCGGCGGCTCGGCCCTCCTGCGGACCCACACCTCACCGGTGCAGATTCACACGATGGAGCGCCAGTCGCCGCCCCTGCGCATCATTGCCCCCGGCAAGGTTTACCGTTGCGATTCGGACGTTTCGCACACGCCCATGTTCCACCAGATCGAAGGGCTGATGGTGGACGAGAATGTTTCCTTCAGCGACCTCAAGGGCGTCATGGAGATATTCCTTCACCGGATTTTCGGAGAGCAAACGGCCCTGCGGTTCCGGCCCAGTTTTTTTCCTTTCACCAGCCCCAGCGCCGAGGTGGATATTCAATGCGTCATGTGTTCCGGCACGGGGTGCCGGGTCTGCTCGAACACGGGCTGGCTGGAAATCCTGGGCGCCGGCATGGTGGACCCCGCCGTGTTTCAGGCGGTGAATTACGATCCCGAAAAATGGACCGGCTTCGCTTTCGGGCTGGGCATCGAACGCATCGCCATGCTTAAATTCGGCATCAACGACATTCGATTATTTTTTGAAAATGACCTGCGGTTCCTGAAACAGTTCTGACTCAAGTCTTGAGAGGCGGTTGTTGCAAATCGAACAGGTCACGCAGGCGGGGGTAGCGGCTGTCTTTCTCGGAAAGAATCGGATCGTCAACGGGCCAGTCGATGGCAAGGTCCGGGTCGTTCCAGATGATGCCGCGTTCGTCGGCGGGGGAATAATAATCGGAGCATTTGTACTGGAGTTCGGCGATGTCGCTCAGGACGGCAAAGCCGTGCGCTAACCCGGCGGGGATGAACATTTGTAGCATGTTGTCGGCGGAGAGCCGGTGCCCGGTCCATTTCCCGAACGTCGGCGACCCGGGCCGCAGGTCCACGGCGACGTCGAAAATTTCCCCCTTCGTCACCCGCACCAGTTTGTCCTGGGCGTTGCGCGCCTGGTAATGAAGCCCGCGGACGACGTTTTTCTCCGATACGGAATGGTTGTCCTGGACAAACTCCACGCCGATGCCGATGTCCTGGTACTTCTTCTTGGTATAGCTTTCCAGGAACAGCCCGCGCGGGTCGCGGAAAACCCGGGGATGAATCAGTAACACGCCTTCGAGGGATGTGGGTTCGACTTTCATGTCGTGCCTTCGCTTTGTGGATTATTCAACCGTTCCGCGGGCGCGGCGAACGGCAGTGCCATGAGAAAATACAGTAGCATGGCGACCTCGGAATCGTAAAAGTTCACCTCGAAAATTCCTCCCGCCAGAAACCCGGTGACGGTAGCGGCGCTTCCCAGTATAACCCATCGCCTGGAATTTCCCGCGCCGGAAACGCTTTGCCGGTACAGGGAAAAAAAATAGCCGACCCAGATTGCCAGCCAGGCGCATAAACCCACCATCCCCGTGTCCACGGCGATCTGCACAAGATTATTGTGCATCCCCAAATATTTGTAAAGGATGTTGGCGTACTCCGGATAATCCTGATAGACCGAGTCCACGCATTTGAAGCCGCACCCCGTCAGAGGATGATCCTTGAAGATCAGCCAGCCGGCGCTCCACAGTTTCACGCGGATCAAAAAAGTCTGGTCTTCCTTGAAATCGACGGCGCTCAGCACCCGGTCTTTCACCGGGACGGGAGCCAGGAGCAGGATCGCGATCAAAACCCCCGGCAGGGCGATCAGCAGTTTGCGTTGGTAAATCCACAGGAGCAAAGCCGATCCCGCCAGGCAACCCAGCCAGGCCTGCCGGGTCAGGGTCAGGAGCAGGCAGGTGATGAGGAGAACCACGGCGGCCCCAAGCCATTTTTCGCGCGGTCGCTGGAACAGAAAGCGGCTCAACGCCATCAGCGCCACCAGCATGACGAGTCCGGCGAAGGTCATGTAAATGCTCATGGTGCCCGCCACCCGGGAGAAGGTGCTCACGCCCTGAGTCAGCGCCTGGTAAAACCCGTACAACGACGCCACGCAGGCGGCGGCGATCAGCACCGCGACCAGCCGCTCCGTTTGCCTGTCGTCCTTGATACTGTTGACCACCCAGAAGAAAATAATGATCTGCAACAGTTTTTTGAGGGATTTGAAACTGTGCCCCGGTTCGACGGCGGTAATGACGGCCAGCGCCGAGGCGAGAACAAAAAACAGGAAGGCCCATCCCAGGGGGCGTTTCACCTGGCTCCAGGAATGGGTGATCTGCACCTTGGCCAGCCAGGCGAGGGCGCCGAGGGTGAAGCTGATCTGGGTGACGCTGATGGAAAACAGAGAAAACGCCGCGAATGCCAGCAAACTCGCCTCAATGATTCGGTCCAATATGCGGACGGTGCGTTCCATGGCGTCAATCCTACCCTTTCGCCGTCCCATTTATCAAGCGCTCCTTGTTTTCCGGCTCCCCCGGGCAATGGAAAATTGACTGGACTGCCGCAACCGCCTATAATCTACTTTTGCAAACCGGAAACTCATTCTTGCCGAACAAAGAAATCCCATGCGATTGATTCCCGCCGTTGACATCAAGGGAGGCCGGTGCGTCCGGCTGGCCCAGGGCCAGGCCGACCAGGAAACGGTTTACTCGGACGACCCGGTTTCCATGGCCTGCCACTGGGACGAAGTGGGAGCCGGCTTGATCCACGTGGTGGACCTGGACGGCGCGTTTTCGGGCCAGCCGGTGAACGCCGGGTTGATCAAGGCCATCGTCAATTCCAGCTCGGCGGGTATCCAGGTCGGCGGCGGCATCCGCACTCTCGAAGCCATCGCCACCTACGTCGATTACGGCGTGTCACGGGTCGTCCTGGGAACCGTGGCCTTGCGGAACCCGCAATTCGTGGCGGATGCCTGCAAACGCTTCCCGGGGAAAATCGTCGTCGGCATTGATGCGCGTGACGGTTGCGTTGCCGTCAAGGGCTGGGTGGAGGTTTCCGAACGCAAGGCCGTCGATCTCGCCCGCACCCTGGAATCCGCGGGCGTCGCCGGATTCGTTTTCACCGATATCCGCCGCGACGGCATGTTGCGGGGACCGAACATCGACGCCATCCGCGATTTTGCCGAAAGTACCCGCCTGCCGGTCATCGCCTCCGGCGGCGTGGGCTGTTTGCAGGATATCGCCGCCCTGCTCACCCTGAAACCCGCTGGGGTGGCCGGCATCATCGTTGGCAAGGCGCTTTACGACAAAACTCTCGATTTCAAGGAAGCCCTGAAACTCATCCGCGATCATGCTGGCTAAAAGAATCATTCCCTGCCTCGACGTCAAGGACGGGCGGGTGGTGAAGGGCGTCAACTTCGTGAAGTTGCGCGACGCCGGAGACCCGGTGGAGATCGCCGCCGCCTACGAACGGGAAGGCGCCGATGAGTTGACGTTTCTGGACATCACCGCCTCGCACGAAAAACGCGGCATCATCCTCGACGTGGTGGCGCGTACGGCGGAGAAAGTGTTCATGCCGCTGACCGTCGGCGGCGGCGTCCGTACGCCGGACGATATTCGCGCCCTGTTGAAAGCCGGAGCCGACAAGGTAGGCATCAACACCGCCGCCGTGCACGACCCGGAATTCGTCCGCCGCGCCGCCGAGCGTTTCGGCAGTCAGTGCATCGTCGTGGCCATCGACGCCAAGCAAGTTTCTCCCGGCGCCGCGCCAACCCCGGCTTCGCTGGACTGGCGGGAACGGCATCCGGAACTGTTTTTCGCCGAACCCGTTCCCCAACCCGCCTGGGAGGTGTACACCCACGGCGGACGCAACCCCATGGGTATCGACGCCGTCAAGTGGGCGAAACTGATGGAGTGTTACGGCGCCGGGGAAATTCTGCTGACCAGCATGGACCGTGACGGCACCAAACAGGGGTACGACATCCCGCTCAACCGCGTCGTGGCGGAGGCCGTGTCCATCCCCGTGATCGCCTCCGGCGGCGCCGGAACGCTGGAGCACCTCTACGAAGCGCTCGACCGGGGCAAGGCCGATGCCGTGCTGGCCGCTTCCATTTTTCATTTCAAGGAATACACCATTCCCGAAACCAAGGACTACCTGCACTCCAGGGGCGTTACGGTAAGAAGGTAGGCGAGGGCCGGGAACCCGGCGCGGCGAAGTTTCCCGCGAAGCCCGACGATGAAATTCCCACCGGCAGATAGCGGACGGCAATGCGCGCGATTTTGTCCCGGTAGTCCAGTTGCGTCGATTCGGCATCGACGGCCGCCATGGCCGCCGGCAGTGCGGTTTGGCGGGTGCGCGCGCCGTCCGGCGTGCCGTCGCCCCGGATAAAGTGGTCGATGACCACGCCGCGGATGCCTGTTTTCGCCAGGGACGCAAAAAACGCTTCCGGGTTTTTCATGGGATACAGCGGCGACAGGCAGGCCACGGCGTTGATGCCCGCGGCGGCCAGCTCGCTCAGCAGATGCAGGCGGCTCGCCAGCGAGCAGGGCGGCGGCGGCAGACCGGGAAGCCGCTCCCGGTCACCCTCGACGGATACGTGCACCGCCAGGTCGCACTGCCGTGCAAGTTCGGCAATGAGCGAAAAATCCTCGCGCACCGCCGTGCCGTGGGTTTGCAGGATCAACCGGTCCGGCGGGCGCTCCCGCATCGCCTGCAACAGGCCGCGGGTGATCCGGTACGTTTGCTCCAGCGGTTGCCAGGGGTCGGTGGAGCTGGAGAAGAAAATCGCGAAAGGCCGGGACCGTTTATGCGCCCAGGATTTCTCCACCCCGCAGGTTCGCAAGTACACTTCCGCCGCGTTGGTTTTGACATCGACGAATTCTCCCCAGACGCGGCCGCGGCTTAGCCAGGGATTGTGCCGGACATAGCAGGCGACGCCGCAGGCCGACCGTCCGAACCCGCATCCGACATAGGGATTCAGCGAATGGGAAACGACGGGTTTCAAATATCCGCCGGCGCGGGTGAGGATGGAACGGCACCGGACTTCGGTAATTTTCATCTCGTTGTTTTCAGTTTAATCGGTTGCGGCGGGAGCGGCAAGAAAAAGGAAAAGTCAACGGACGGCTTGCGGGCCGGAGGGTTAATTTGCGGCCTCAGGGGCCTATTTTTCTTGACATGGAAAACATTGTTACTTAATCTCGTTAAGTACCCTTTTAAAGTTTGATTGCGGCTCCGGAAGGGGCTGTCAGAGAATATTTCAAACCGGTTGGGAAAAATATCCTCAGGGAGGTTTCCGTGGCGATTACGGGAGAATGCAGGTTTCTCCATACCTGCGAGATGTGTGAATACAACAATGAAACGGACTGCAAAGCCGATCACAACGAGCACAATCGCTGGTTGGTCAATAAGCGAATGGACGGAATCAAGCACAAGATTCTGGTCGGCAGTAACAAGGGCGGTGTTGGCAAAAGCACCGTCACTACCAATTTGGCCTGCGCTTTGGCGGAGAAGGGTTTTCAGGTCGGCCTGGCGGATGCGGATTTGCACGGCCCCAACATTCCCAAACTGCTGAAAGCCGAAAACGTCCGCCTGCGCGCCGAGGAATCCGGGATCGTGCCCTTTAAAACCGCAAATGGAGTGCGCGTGGCTTCCCTGGGTTTCCTGATCGAGGACCCCAACATGCACATCGCCTGGCGCGACGCGGTCAAATACGATTTTATCATCGAGTTGCTGGGAAACATCGACTGGGGAGAGCTGGATTACCTGCTGGTCGACCTGCCTCCCGGCACGGGCAACGAGCAGATCACCATCATCGATTTTATCGGCGACGTGGGCGGCGCGGTCATTGTGACCACCCCGCAGGACCTGGCGCTCCTCGATGCCAGAAAGATGATTTCCTTTTCCATGGACAGCAATGTTCCCATCGTCGGCATCATCGAAAACATGAGCGTCATGACTTGCCCTCACTGTTCCGGGGAAATCGATGTTTTCAAAACCGGCGGCGGCAAGCGCCTGGCCGAGGAGATGGTGTTGCCTTATTTGGGATCCATTCCCCTGGATCGGGACATTACCGTCCAGTCGGATCAGGGAGACCCCGTCGTGCTGTCCCGGCCGGATTCGCCGGCGGCCAAAGCCTTTCTGGAACTGGCCGACAATTGCCACAAGTTTTTAAATCCGGAAGAATCGCTCAAGGCTGGTTGAGAGGGCTCCCAATCGTATCTTCCCGTCACCCGCTAATCTACTAATCATGAATCCTTAGGGTTAGGCAAATGATGAACCTGTTGTTATCCGCGATGTTTTTCGCCGCTTGTTTTTTTCTTCCTTCGGTTCCCGCCGCCGCGGACCCCGTGGCCTCAGCCAAATATAATAACAATCCCGTCGTCGCCACGGTGGATGGGAAGCCCGTCATGCTGGACGATTTGAAGAACGCCAAGATGCACGACGCCATGCTTCAGCTTCATCAGATGCAAAAGCATAATCTGAAGCAGAAAGCCGTCAAGTTGCTTCTGGTGGAGCATCCGGAACTGAAAAAGGAGCTGGTTTCCAAGGTGACCCCCGGCGACGTGTTTCATTTTTACAAAAGCACTCCCGGCATCAGCGAGATGGGCAGTTTCAAGAAAATGAAGGATGAAATCCACGACTACCTGGTCAGAATGTATGAGCAGACCTATATCGAGAAAATTTATAAACGAGCCGTGAGCAAAGGCTGGATTGAGGATTATCTGAAGGCGCCGAACGATTTCACCGTGGTAACCAGCCTGGGTTCCGCCATGTTGTGGTTTGATGAAACCAAGCCGCCGGCGAGGAAAGTGTTTGTCCTGGAGTATTCCGATTTTCAGTGCCCCTTTTGCAAGCTGGTGCAGGGCACGCTGAGCAAACTGCGCGTCCGTTTTGCCGACAATGTGCAATTCGGTTACCGGCATTTTCCCCTGCCCATTCACAAGGAAGCGCACAAGTTGGCGGAAGCCGTCGAATGCGCCCGGGAGCAGAACCGTTTCTGGCAACTTCAGTCCGTGATTTACAAAAACGCTCCCAGGAATCTGAACAAAGCCTATATCCTGAAACTTGCCCGCAAAGTGGGCATCAGCAATCTGGACGATTTTGAAACTTGCTGGAGCGAGGGAAAATACAAGGACCGGGTGTTTGCGGATTGGGAGGAAGGCAACCAGATCGGAGTTCAAGCTACTCCGACGTTTGTTGTGGGGATTTACGATTCCAAATCCGCGACCGTAAGCGGCGAGATGTTTTCCGGCGCGGTATCCGAGGACAAGTTCGTCCGGATGATCGAAAAGTATCTTTCTCTATCCCGGGCCGCGCCCAAGGGCTGACCTCCCGCCACCCGAACCCGCCGCCGATGGCCATGGCAACCGCAGACAAATTTTTCGTCGTCAAGAGGTTGGTTCCGCCGGCCCTTGTCATAGGGCTGATGTTCGCCACGACGGTTTTCGCCCAGCCGCTTACGAATTTCCAATCGTTTGAGGAGTTCAAGCACGGCGGCCGGGAAATCATTGTAGCGGTTACCGCCGCCGTCCTGCCGGACCCGGTCGAGCCGGGCGGTCGTTTTACCCTTTACGTGCGGGTTCAACTGCCGGCCGAATGGCATATTTATTCGCTGGAGGGTCGGCGGGACACTCTGCCGACGCGGATCGAGCTGGAGACAACCCGCTTTGCCCGGCAGGGCGAGTGGGAGGAATCTCCTCCAACAATGGCCATGGACGGGGTTTTGCAAAGCCTCGTCAAGACTCACGAGAAAACGGCGGAATTCAGCTTGCGGATGCAGGCGCCCCGGGACCTGGCTCCGGGAGTTTTCCCCATCGCTGGAACCCTGATCTACCGGCTGTGCGACAACAAGGTCTGTTACCTGCCCCGGGAAGCGCTTTTTCAAACCGCGGTTCGAGTCGTTGCCGCACGGGTTCAGTAGGCCGACAATTCATGTCATGCAAATCATCACCACCCATTTGAATGCCGACTTCGACTGCCTGGCCTCCATGGTCGCCGCAAGGAAACTATACCCCGGCGCAAAGATGGTGTTCTCCGGCTCCATGGAAAAACGGGTGAGCGCATTTTTGCGCCACGCGGAATATCCTGTTTGCCGGATCAAGGAAATCGACCTGGAGCAAGTGCGGCTCCTGGTGGTTGTCGATACGCAGAATGCCGACCGGATCGGCGTATTCAAGAGCCTGCTGGGGAAACCCGGCGTGCAGGTTCATGTGTATGACCATCATCCCGGTGTGACGGAGACCATTCCCGCGCACCGGGCCGTGGTGGCGCCGCGCGGCGCCTCGGCAACGGTTTTGTATGAAATCCTGGCCGAAAAAAAAATCCCGCTCACGCCGGAGGATTGCACTTTGCTGGTTCTGGGTATCTACGAGGACACCCATTCGTTGTCGGCGGGCTCCACGACCGCGGCGGATTGTTTTGCCGTCGGCAGGTTGCTGGAAATGGGCGCGGATTTGGATCGGGTGTCCCGCTTTGTCGTGCCCCGCTTGAGCCGCGAGCAGATCGATGTGATGAATGAATTGATCCGCGATCTGAAGGTGCACAATTTTAACGGGATCGATGTGGCGCTGGCCTCGGCGGAGGTCGATCATTATGTCGATGACCTGGCGTTCGCGGTGCACAAGATTCGGGAGTTGGAAAACCTTGCCGCGTTGTTTGCGGTGGTGGGCATGGAGCGCCGGGTGTACCTCATTGCGCGTTCCCGGGGCCGGGAGATGGACGTCGCGGAAATCGCGCGGTGCTTCGGCGGCAACGGGCACCAGCAGGCGGCGTCTGCCAGCATCCGCGATATGACGCCCGTCCAAGTCAAGGAAAAACTGATCGCCGTGTTGGGCGAAAAAGCGCGCCCGTTGCGGCGGGTCAGGGATATCATGCACTTCCCCGTGGTTGCCGTAAAAAAAACCGACTCGATCGAAACCGTTGAAACGGTGTTGACCCGGTTTAACCTGAACACTCTGCCGGTTGTCGCGGAGGGGAAACCCGCGGGACTGATCACCCGGCAGATCGTGGAAAAGGCGATTCATCACAAGATGGGCGGCGAGCCGGCGGAGGAGTTCATGATCCGGGAATTTTCGGTGACTGCTCCGGAGTCGTTTTTCAAAACCGCCGTGCCCATCGTCATCGAGGACAAGCAAAAGTTGATTCCGGTGGTGGATGAGTCCGGCGGTCTGGTGGGGGTCATCAGCCGGGGCGACTTGTTGCGCGTGTTGTACAGCGATATGCAGAGCCAGGAGGGAGACCTTGACGCTCCCTTGTTCGGGGAAAGCGCGCCGGCCTTGAAAAACCTGAAAAGCCTGATCAAGGAGCGACTGCCAAAACATATCATCCGCCTGCTGGAGGTGACCGCGGCCACCGCCGACAAGGCGGCCATGTCCGCCTACGTGGTGGGCGGCTTTGTCCGCGACCTGCTCATCGGCATTGAAAATTTCGACCTGGACATCGTCGTCGAAGGGGACGGCATTGTCTTCGCCAACAAGCTGGGAGCGAAACTCGGCGGCCGGGTGCGCAGTCACGCCAAGTTCCGCACGGCCGTGATTGTACTGCCGGACGGCTTCAAAATCGATGTCGCCACCGCCCGCATGGAATATTACAAACACCCCGGCGCCCTGCCCACCGTGGAGAAAAGCTCGATCAAGTCCGACCTGTTCCGGCGCGATTTTTCCATCAACAGCCTGGCCGTTAAACTGAACGGCCATGACGCTTTTTGCCTCATCGATTTTTTCAACGGGCAAAGGGACCTGAAGGACAAAGTGATTCGGACGCTTCACAATCTGAGTTTTGTCGAAGACCCCTGCCGGGCGTTTCGCGCCATCCGTTTTGAACAGCGTTTTCGGTTCGTCATCGGCAAACAGACGGAGGCGTTTTTGAAAAGCGCCGTCAAAAAAGGCTTGATCGACCAGTTGAGCGGGCATCGGTTGTGGAACGAATTGATCCTGATCCTCAAGGAACGCAAACCGCTCCGCTGTCTCCGGCGGATGGCGGATTGCGGCCTTTTGCGGTGCATTCATCCGCAACTGCTTTCGTCCCGGCGCGATTGGGAAACCCTGGCGAAGGCGGAGAAGGCGCTGGCCGGCTGGAAAATCGTGCCGCTGGAACCGGAACCCGAGGCCTGGTTCGTTTGCGGTCTCGCCTTGTTCGATTCGCTGGACGGCACGGCATTCCGGGAGGCCGCCGACCGGTTGCAAATACCCGCGAAAATGCGCGCCCGCCTGCAAAATGATCTGGCAGGATGCCGCGAGGCCTTGCGGGTTTTCAGGGAAAATAAAAATCCCCAGCCGGCGGATATCTACCGCGTATTTTCCGGGCTTTCGTCCGAGGCTGTGGTGTTTCTGATGGCCGTCGCCGACAGCGACCGGATGAACCAGTACGCCTTGGCTTATTTTACGCAGTACCGGGACGCCACCGTTCCCGACCTGACGGGCGACGACCTGGTGCAATTGGGATTAAAACCCGGCCCGGTTTTTCAGGATGTTTTTGCCGCCCTGCGCGAGGCGCGGCTGAACGGCCAGGTGAAAAACCGGGAAGACGAAACGGCGTTGGTGAAAACGCGGTTTCTCAACCTGTAACCGGCGGAGCGATTACCGTGGCAAGCATCGAATACCTGATCAAGCAATACCTGAGTCCGGACAAAAGAAGCCTGGACTTGAGCAATTTCAATTTCGGCGACAAGGGCGCCGCCGGCCTGGCAAGGGCCAAAAGCCTGTCGAAACTCCGGCGCTTGAGCCTGCCCAACAACAATATCGGCGACGAGGGGCTGGCGGCGATTGCCGGCTCCGAAACCTTCCGGAACCTCACCGACCTGGAACTGTACGGCAACGTGATCGGCGATGAAGGAGTCAAGGCCGTCGCCGGCTCGCCTCACCTCGGCAAACTGAAAAAGCTGGGACTGTTCGGCAACCTGGTGGAGGACGAAGGCGCTATTGCCATCGCCGAATCCGCCACCCTGTCGAAACTGACCTACCTGTACTTGAACAATAACCGCGTGCGCCGGGAAGGTATCGAAGCCCTGAAAAAAGCCAAATGCCGCACCCGGCTCTGCCACCTGTTCCTGGACGAGATCGAAGAGTTCGATTACGGCTACGCGGACGATGAGGATTGAGGCACAGATCGCGATTATCTATGGCTTCAAAGTGTTCAACGTTCGGCGGTAATTGGGGTGTGACAGCCTTGATCTGTGCTTGGAAGGCAATTATGTTTTCAGCGGTTATCAGACCTTTTTCTATCTGCGTCGCTATTGGTCAATAGCTCGAAAATTATTTGGAGTTCTTTAAAACTTGGGTTACGCCACATCAAAGCGTAAATAAGCGAATTTTTACGATAATGGCCTAAAATCGTGTCGGGCAATTTCTTTATTTCGCTTATAGGAATACCGCCTGCATAAGCTTCCTGATGGGCTATCACTATCGCATAACCTACTTCTAAAGCGAGAATAGAGTTGTAGAAAAGAGGTTCTTTCCCCAGCCACTTACCAGTGAATTGAATCGGGCAAAATCTGTTTATCCAACAAGTGTACGCCGCCGCCTTGTTAGCTGGGGCAATATGATTTTGTATTTTGTGAAATTGCTTAAACTGTTGCAGTCCCAAGTAGGCAGAGTTTAAAGATTCTATGACGATTCTATAATCTAACCGCAAAACTTCCTTAGTTTGATCAGGGGTTCTTTCCAGGATTGATTTATAACCCCAAACAGTAATCTTTAATGCCCAGTTTCTCCATTTTTCAGCTTCCGAGGATTTTAGTGTTTCTTCGTGGGACTTGTTGAACTGTATTCCATAGTCCTCTGTAATGGACTTACGCATCTTTCCTTTTTCCCAGCAATCGGTCAGCTATAGCGGAGAAGATTTCCTCTTTGATCTCTGGGTAGTCGCCATCATCCCAGCTATTGCTGGTTGTGTGTGATGCCGCCATCTCTCCATTTAAAGCCCCTGTGGTAACCAATTCTGCTACCATTTCACGATCCTCCTCTGGGATGTAATCTAAGTCTTCTGGTTTTGTCATGGCCCGACCTCCAATTGTTTTCCTATAAATAGTCTATTCCAAAAACAACTACGCCGTCCCAAAAAAAGGCATAGAAATATTCACGTTTCAGCTTAGGCGTGTCTTGCGTGGTTTGTGCTGTGGACTTTTGTTTAACTTGAGTGGTCTTCGCATGTTGTGGCTTGGGTAGCGCATATGAGCAAAGACAAAAAAGAAAGTATAGAATTATCTAAATGTGGAAGGACGATGTCAACCACAAAAAAGTTTGGGTGCTTCGGCAGGCTCATGTGATACCCACCCCTTAAGGTCGGAGTGAGATGCGCCGGCGGTATCGGGTCAGGTGGATGGGGGATGGGTTGCCGGGGACTTGTTCCAGCGGTGGAGCAGAGGGTGTCCCAGGGTTTCGCGGTGGCGGACGTAGCCTTCCGCGCACAGGCGCGCCAGTTTTCGCACTCGGGTGATAAACCCGGTGCGCTCGGTCACGCTGATGGCGCCGCGGGCATCCAGCAGGTTGAAGGTGTGGGAGCATTTCAGGGTGTAATCGTAGCCCGGCAAGACCAGGTCTTTTTCGAGCAGGGCCTCGGCTTCTTTCTCGTACATGTCGAACCATTGAAACAAGCGGTCCTTGCTGGATTCCTCGAAGTTGTAGCGGGAAAACTGTTTTTCCGTTTCCAGGTGCACGTCGCCGTATTTGAGGTGGTCGTTCCATTTCAGTTCAAACACGTTGTCGATGTCTTGCAGGTACATGGCGATGCGTTCGAGGCCGTAGGTCAACTCCACCGTCACCGGCGAAAGGTCGATGCCGCCGACCTGCTGGAAATAGGTGAACTGGGTGATTTCCATTCCGTCGAGCCAGACCTCCCAACCCAGTCCCCATGCGCCCAGGGTGGGCGACTCCCAGTCATCCTCGACGAACCGGATGTCGTGTTGCAGGGGGTCGATGCCCAGCTCGGAGAGGCTTTGCAGATACTGGTCCTGGATATCGTTCGGCGAGGGTTTGACGATCACCTGGAACTGGTAATAATGCTGAAGCCGATTGGGGTTTTCGCCGTATCGCCCGTCCGTGGGTCTGCGGGACGGTTCGACGTAGGCGGCCCGATAGGGTTCCGGGCCGAGCGCCCGGAAAAAGGTGCTGGGATTAAAGGTGCCGGCGCCCACTTCGATATCGTAAGGTTGGTGGATCAGGCATCCGCGGGCGCCCCAGAAATTCTGCAAGCTTAATATGACATCCTGAAAATTCACGGCTCTCCTTTCAAACGTTGTCGGCGGGCAACGAAAAACCGCATGGTCAACTTATTTGCCGGACTTGTCAACCGGGTTTTTGCCGGGGAGAAGATCGTCAAACTCCCGCCGGACTTTTTCCAGGTTTTCGCGGTAGGTATCGGCATCGCCGTACTCAAAAAATTTCCGGTAGCGGCCGTGAATGAACGCCAGTTTCCGGGCGTGTTTGATGGGGCACCAGTACTGCTCGGTCCTGCCGGCTATTTCCTGGGTGTAGCCCATCAAGCCGTTAAAATAGCCGCAATAGTAGCAATTGATTTTTTCGATCAAATTCAGGTAGTGAAGATATTTGCGGTCCGTTACGATATAGTCCTGCCGCCGGACCTTGGGGATGCCGTAAATCGGGAAACAGATCGATTGATAAAGGGTGATAAACAGGTCGAGAAAAAAGGCCGGAACGACCACGGCATAAATCACCGGCGCCGTGACGATGTTCATGACGGCGGCGTCGCGCAAATAGTAACGTATTTTTTTGATCAGAAGTTTATGGTGGATTTTCGCCGTGCGCTGGAACTTGACCCTTTTGGCATGAATTTCGTAAAAAAACTCGTCTTCTTTTTTCTGGATTTCAAAGGCCAGTTCATCTTCCAGCCGTTTGATTTTTTTCATCAATTCGAGAAACTTGTCTTCAGCGTTTGCTCTGCTCATGGTGTCACCCGGTTCAGGTTGTCGAATGCAGGTTATCTATAAAAGAGTGTCTCCCGAGGACCTGGAACGCATCCTGGCCTATTGCCGCGCGCGCACAACGCAAACCGGCGGGCTCTTCGAGGTGTATTCCGACCCCGAAAGGCAAGACCGTGCGATGGTCGTTGTTAATGCCGATGCGGGCGGTTTGGGGAAACTGGCTCCCTTGGGTTCATTTTACTGCAATTACCTGGGTTCCGGGGTAATTTCCCTGGAGGACGATCCCCGGCACGACCGTGCGGAATCGCGCGGGCGCGACACGGCTGTACTCAAGCGGGCGATCGATGCTTTATTGCGCGCCGCACTCGCAATGTAGGAAAGGGATGCCCGTTTCTCCTGTGGCGAAGACGGGCAGGGTCAGGCAGGTTACAGCCGCATGGGCATGACGAGGCCGAGAAAGTTTTGGTCCTCATTGACTTTGATGAGGCAGGAGTGGTCTTTGTCTTTTAGATGAATGACGATCTCTTCTTCGTCAATCACGCCCAAGATTTCCAGAACGTATCTTGCGTTGAGTCCGATGCAGATTTCCTCGCCTTCGTGCTTGGCGGCGATTTCCTCGTTTGCGGCGCCCAGTTCGGTGCTGTCGGAAATGAGGGTCAGGGTTCCCGTTTTGATTTCAAAACGGACCATTTTGGATTGTTCGTCCGCGAGCAGGGCGACCCGCCTCAGGGCATGAAGCAGGTTGTCCCTGTTGACCACGACCTGAACATTATTGTCGGTGGGAATCACCTGTTGATAATTGGGGAACTTGCCGTCAATGGCCCGGGACACGATCACCTGCCGGTCCTGGATGAAGGCGAAGTGGTTTTTCTTGACGGAGAAGGAGCAGGTGGAGTCGTCTTCATCCATGAGCTTGACAAGCTCGGCCAGCGTTTTTTTGGGCAGGATGAAAGGGGTTTTTTCCGAAACGGTGGATTTCAACAAGGGCCGGGTGATGAACGCCAGCCGGTGCCCGTCGGTTCCCACCATGGTGGCGTGGCCGTTGTCCATTTCCAGCAACAGGCCGCTGATGCCCTTTCGGGTTTCGTCCGGGGAAACGGCAAAAGCCGTTTTGCGGATCATTTCCTTCAGGAAGGAGCCCTTGAACTCTATCAGGCTTTCCTCGCTGTAATCGGGGAGCACGGGGAAGTCGGCGGCGGGCAGGCCCGGCAGACGAAACACGGACTTCTCGCATTTCAGGGTGACCCAGTCGTTTTCCTCCCGCACCAGGTGGATTTCCTTATGGTCGGGAAGTTCCCGGATAATGTCGTGCAGTTTTCTGGCGTTCAGGGCCACTTTCCCCGGCACCGTTACATTGGCGGAGTAATAACCCTTGATGCCGATTTCCAGGTCGGTGGCCTGAATATAGATGCCTTCTTTATCGGTGGAAATAAGGAGATAAGAGAGAATGGGCATTGCGCCCTTGACCTCGACGATTCCCTGAACACGTTGCACGCCGGCGAGTAAATTTTCGCGGTTGATCCTGATTTCCATTTGGCAATTCTCCCTGGACGGCTGTAAGGCGGGGTTAATGCTAACTGATTTTTTTAGCACAAATCAAAAAAACTGTCAAAATTATATTTGTAGCGCGCTTGTGGCCCGGACGTGCCGAAAATGTTGGCATCTTTTTGGAAATAAGGGTAATCTAAAAATTGGCGCCGCCCCGGTCGGACTTGCCTGATCTATGAAACAGGTTGAACGATGGTCATTGTTTTCAAAAAAAATGCTACTCCGGAAGAAATCCGGGCCGTAGAGGATAAAATCCGGTTGCTGGGTTACACGCCTCATGAGATCGCCGGAGTCGAACGGAAAATAGTGGGCGCCGTGGGAGACGAGCGGTTCAAGGAGCAACTGCAAGCGGTGGAGACCATGCCCGGCGTCGAGACGACCATTTCCATACTCAAACCGTACAAGCTGGCGAGCCGCGAGTTCAAGCCGGAGGACACGGTGATCCAGATTGACGGAATGCCGGTCGGCGGTGAGCGGATCGTCTTGATTGCCGGCCCCTGCTCGGTGGAGAGCAAAGAACAGATTTGCGCGACGGCCGAGTTGGTCAAGGAGGCGGGAGCCCATTTTCTGCGCGGCGGCGCCTTCAAACCCCGAACCTCGCCTTACAGTTTCCAGGGCTTGGAGGAGGAAGGCCTCAAGCTACTGCTGGAGGCGAAAAGGCAAACCGGTCTCCCCATCGTCACGGAAGTGATGAATCCGAAAGAGGTGGAACTGGTCGCGCAATACGCCGACGTTCTGCAAGTGGGGGCGCGCAATGTGCAAAATTTTTCCCTGTTGAAGGAGCTGGGCGGCATCCCAAAGCCCATCCTCCTGAAACGCGGCATGATGATCACCATCAAGGAATATCTCATGTCCGCCGAATACGTTTTGTCCGCCGGCAACAAGGAAGTTATCCTGTGCGAACGGGGAATCCGCACCATTGAAACCCTGACCCGCAATACGCTGGACATCAATGCCATTCCGGTATTGAAAAAAGAAAGCCATCTTCCCATCCTCGTCGATCCCAGCCACGCCACGGGGCATTGGGACTTGGTGGCCGCCATGTCGTGCGCGTCCATCGCCGCCGGCGCCGATGGGCTGATGATCGAGGTGCACCCCGATCCTGCAAATGCCTTGTCGGACGGTCCGCAATCCCTGAAACCCAAAAAATTCGCCGCGCTGGTGAAAAAACTGAAACCCCTTGCCGCGCTGATGGGCAGGAGCTTGTAGAATCGACAGCCCGCCGGGCTGAAAGCCATGAAGCGATGAGCGTCAACCCCATGCTTGATTTTTTCCTCGCCAACAGAACCCAGGCCCAAAACTACCAGCAAGAACTTTTAAATACCCTGGATGCCTCGATCCGTCCGGAAGAATTCACTCCCGCGGGCGATATCGAGTCGCAGGCGTTTTATCTGGAATTCAAAAAGCGGGTCACCGCCCTGGCGAACCGCGAAACCGAACAATTAAAAAACGAGATCGTCCATGGCGGCAACTGCCACCTCATTTTGCTGAAACACACGGCCCTGGTGGATGCGGTGATAAAAACCAGCTTCAAAACCGCCTTGTGGTTTTACAACCGCAACCATCAAACCGAACTGCGCGACAACGACGTTGCGATAGCCGTTGTCGCCCGGGGCGGCTATGGACGGGAGGAAATGTATTTCCGCTCCGACGTGGACATCCAGGTCGTTTCCAAATTCGGCGCGGACCAGGACGATGCCCTGGCAAAAATTCTCGAATACTTCGAGTACCTGTTTGTTCATCAGGACATCTTCCCGGCGGCGAGCAGTGTCGCGCATTCGCACATCCCCGGCGAGGATATCGAATTTGATCCGCAAATCCCCAGCACGCTGATCTCCCAGATGGAGCACCGGTTTGTTGCGGGCAATATCTGGGTTTACAACGAATTTAAAAGTTTGGTCAAGACGGCAAGCCTTCTCAATCAGGAAAAAATTCTGGATTACTGCAAAACCCACAAAAGCTATTACGACGTTCAAAACACGGTTTTCAACCAGGAACCCAATGTGAAAACGGAAATGCGCCGGCTGTATTGGGCGTTGTTCCTGGCACGAATCCGGTACAAACTCGAAAAAACCAACTCGTTTGAATTGCTTCAGGAACTGTACAACAATGGTCATTTGAGCGGGATCACGTTCAAAAACATGCAGAACTGTCTCAACTTTTTATCGAAAGTCCGGTTGTTACTGCATTGCAGTCAGAAAGGCACGCAACGCGATGTGCTGTGTTTCGAAGTCCGGGAACAGGTGGCGAAGTCGATGGGATTCGAGTTGAAACAGTTTTACCGGGAATATTATTACGAAGCCGCCTATCCCCTGAAAAAGTACAGCCGCAACCTCTTCCTGGAGTTGACCAGTGTTGATCCGAAAAAAGTTAAGGACCTGAATCAGTTTCTCGCGGTGAATGCGGGCAAACAAATCATCTTTCTGCCGGGCGGAGAACAATACCTTGAAGAGTACCCCGAAGCCATGTTTCAAATTCCCGTCTGGGTGGCCCGGGGAAATTATGTTTTGTCCCTTCCCGTCATTCGCGCCATCGAACAAAGCACCAACCGGATAGGCCCCATTTTCCTGACGGAAGGCAAGAAGAAGGAAATCCGAACCCAGTTTAAAACGATCATCAAGGGCAAATATTTCGCCAAGGCCATTCGCCTGTTGCATGAATTCGGGCTTCTGCAACAGTATTTCATTCCCGAATTCAAGGATCTTTGCGGACTGTTGCAGGATATTTACGTCCACAAATTTCCGACGGATATCCACGTGCTTTTTGCGCTGGACGTTCTCAACGAACTGGAACTGGGCATGGATGCGGACCCCTTCCTCGTCGAGCTGTATCAATCCTTAAAGGACAAAACGGCGCTGAAACTCGCGGTTTTGTTGCACGACATCGGCAAGGGCGCAAAGGCGCCGGGACAAAATGAAGAGATGCTGGGAGCCGAGATGGCGCCGGGTATTCTGGAAAATCTCGGATACCGCCACAAACAAAAAAAACGTATCAGGGATGTGGCGTTTCTGGTCGAAAAACACCTGACCATGAAAGACCTCATGTTCCTGGACCCGGAAGAGGACGAAACCAATGAAATGATCTGGGACCTGGTGGACAACGATCAGGAGCGGTTAAAAATGTTGATCCTGCTGACCTACGCCGACCGCGGAGGAACAAAAATGAACATGTCCGCCGGCCAGATCGAACAACTCCGGAATTTTTACCAGTACACCCTGCAACATAAAAAACGGCAAAGCATTCCGAACTCCGTCAAGATGGAGTTTATGGATATGATTCACCTGCCGCGGGACCTGCAATCGCAATTGGAAATTTACAACGAGTTTCTGCGCTCCCGGGAAAAGTTCGCCGTGGAAATGTTTTTTAAACCCGGTCAGGCTTGCGACCTGGTCATCTGCCTGCCCGACATGAAAGGCGTGCTGTTCAAGGTTGCTACGGTCCTCTTTTTTAACCAGATGAGCATCGTCGAAGCCAAGATTCATACACGGGGAAACAATGTGTTCGACGTGTTTAAGGTGTATGACGCTTCGGGCGCGCCCATCGAATTTTCCAATTACTATTTCCTGCAGAAAAAGATCAAGGAGGAGTTGCGCAAAATCCTCGTGGACCACCAGCCCATATCGTCAATCTACAAGGGCCGGCGCCTGGCCACAAAGGCCAAGGCCGCCCGGTACGACGACGGCAAACTCAAGATCACGATCATCGGCCGTTCCATCAGCATAGAAACCCACGATGCCCTGGGAACTTTTATGATGGAAACCAAGGTTTTTTCCGATCTGAACCTGGAGGTTCAACGGGCGGTCCTGCACACACACCAGGAAACCGCATCCAATATTTTCTACCTCAGGCCGCGGGATGTCCGGCAAATCATCCTTGGAGAAGAAAATTTTAAAAACAAACTCCGGCAGGCGTTAAACCGGCTGAAAAACCCGCAGTCGATTTTATGGGAAGAGCCCGTCGAAGTGGTTTGAATCCCTGGCGCTCCGGCGGTTAACCGTTCGTTTTTGGTTGTTTTGCCGCACCCCTCCCTTCCTGCCCTCACGCAATAAGAAAATAAACTTCTGCAACAACGGGATTTAATTCAATACTTGCTCCGAAATGGGGTACAATCAGGGAGAGCGGTGATTGCCAGGTTTCCGCCCTTTAACCCGAAAAATGGAATTCCCATGAAAGCAAAATACCCGGTAGCCATTGCCTGCCTGATGGTTTGGCTGGTTTCGTTTGCCCATGCCGGCGGCGGGACGCCGAAAGAAATCGAACTCACCGACGGAAGCGTTATTCAAGCGGAAGTGTTATCTTTTTCGAACGGCATTTACCGGCTCAAGTCGAATACCCTGGGCGTCTTTTCCATCGACGAGAAAAAAATCCGCTCCATTCGGTTTAAACAGTCCGGGAGCGCCAACAGTCCGCCGCGGGGCGCGTCTTCCCGGAATGTTCCGGGAGGTAATTTTTCGGCTACCGGCGGACAACCGGTTCAACAGCAAGTCCGGGAAATGACCGATCGGCTGATGCAGGACCCCGATGCCCTGCGCCTTATTCAATCGCTCAGCAACGATCCCTCGGTGAAGGGCATCCTCAAGGACCGGGAACTGATGCGCGCCATTGACCGTCAGGACCTGGAACGCCTGGCCACCGATCCAAAGATTCAATCTCTGATGAGAAACAAAACACTAGGAAAACTCTTGGAAAAAGCCCAGTAAAGTGAAACTCCCTCCCGTGTTATTTTCTTGATATCCCCTGGCTCTTGACTGGAAAAACGATGGGTAGAAAAAGCTCGAAAAACCTGGTGTGGTTGGACCTGGAAATGACCGGCCTCGACGTGGAAACCGAGGTGATTATTGAAATCGCCACGATCGTCACGGACAGTAGCCTGAATATTCTGGAAGAAGGCCCCGCCATGGTCATTCATCAAGGTGAGGCAATTCTGTCCCGGATGGATGACTGGAACAAGAAGCAACATACGGCGTCTGGCCTGTGGCAACGGGTGAAGGAATCCCGCATTACCGTCTCCGAGGCGGAGCAAGCGACGTTGAACTTCATCAAAAAACATTGCCCGCCTCATGCGGTGCCTTTATGCGGCAATACCATCAGCCACGACAGAAAATTTCTTGCCAAATACATGAAGACTCTGCACGATTACCTGCATTATCGTAATATTGATGTCACGTCCATCAAGGAATTGATCACCCGCTGGTATCCGAATGGGGTGAAACTGCCCAAGAAAAGCGATTTGCACCTGGCGTTGACGGATGTTCGGGAATCGATCGAGGAGTTGAAGTTTTATCGCAAACATTATTTTATTGCCAACAACCATCACTAACCCCGCAGTGCGGAATTTTGCCCATGAAAAGGAAGCTTTTGCATAAGTATCCTTGTTTGATCGTCATTGCGAGGAGGCGAAGCCGACGAAGCAATCCAGAAGGCTGGATCGCCACGCCGCTTGTCGCGGCTCGCGATGACACCGGGGGTAGCGAAGAATCTCGGGTTATGCAAAGGTTTCCATGAAAAAAGGCGCCATACTGACAGTCGGGTTTCTGGCATTCATCGTCTACATTTCCTATTCATTGATGACAAGCGCCAGGTATGAGTGCGAGGTCTGTATTGTGTACAACGACAAGGAAGTATGCCAGAAAGTCACCGGCATGGAAAAACAGGAAACCGTGATGATGGGGGTCAGCACCGCGTGTGGAGGCGCGGCCAGTGGGAGGACGGAAAATATCGAGTGTAGCAACACCCCGCCCGTAAAAGTCGTCTGTAAAAACTTGTAACGGGACCGTGCCGTTCTATTTTTCTTCTCCGCAGACGAGTTGATGGAGTTCGCGGTATTTTTCCGCAACCTGCCCCAGGTCAAAGCGAAACCGGTCCTTGTCCAGCTTTTCATGCGTTTCCCGGTTCCATAACCGGCAGGCGTCGGGGCTGATTTCATCGCCCAGCAATATCCGGCCCTTGTGGCGGCCGAATTCCAGCTTGAAATCCACAAGAAGAATCTTGCGCGCCCGGAAAAATTCGCTCATCAATTCGTTGATCTTGAATCCCAGGGATTTGATCACCTCGACGTCGTCCCGCGCCATCAGCTCAAACGCGGCGATGTGGTTTTCGTTGATCATCGGGTCGCCCAGGGCGTCATCCTTGTAATAGAATTCCATGATAGACTGCTTCAACGGCGTTCCCTCCGGCACCCCCATGCGCTTGCACAAACTGCCCGCCGCGACATTGCGCATGACAACCTCCACGGGAATCATGTCCAGCTTTTTGACCAGCATCTCCCGGTCGCTCAGCGATTTTACAAAGTGGGTGGGAATGCCCTTGTCCTCCAGGTGTTGAAAAATCCGGCAAGAGACCTGATTGTTGATGATGCCCTTATCCGCGATCGTGCCTTTCTTGATTCCGTTAAACGCGGAAGCGTCATCCTTGAAATACTGGATGACCCGGTCGGGGTCCTTGGTGGCGTAAAGTATCTTGGCCTTGCCTTCGTAAAGTTTTTCCAATGCTTCCATAAAGCTCTTCACCCTCCCGGATTTATCCAAAAACTCTTTTGAAAATGTGATCGATGTTTTTGAGGTGGCCTTGCAGATCAAACGCCGCGTTCAATTCGCTGACAGACAAGTGCCGTTTGATGTCACGGTCCTTTTTCAGGCGGGCGAGGAATTTGCCGCCTTTTTTCCAGGTCTCCATGGCGTTTCTCTGCACCATGCGGTAGGCGTCTTCCCGCGTGACACCCTTGCGCGTGAGCGCGAGAAGAACGTTTTGGGAAAAAATCAGGCCGCCGGTTTTTTCCAGGTTGCGGCGCATGTTTTCAGGATACACGATCAACCGGTCGATCAGGCCGGTCATCTTCGTCAGCATGTAATGCACGAGAATGGTGCTGTCCGGGGCGATGACCCGTTCGACGGAGGAATGGCTGATGTCGCGCTCGTGCCAAAGCGCCATGTTTTCCATGGCGGCGCCGGCATTGGCGCGCACCACCCGGGCCAGCCCGCACATCTGCTCGGAGACCACCGGATTCCTTTTGTGCGGCATGGCGGAGGAGCCTTTCTGCCCGGCGGCAAAAAACTCTTCCGCCTCCAGAACCTCCGTGCGTTGCAAGTGGCGGATTTCCAGCGCGAATTTTTCGAGGGAGCCGGCGATCACGGCAAGCGTCGCAAAATATTCCGCATGGCGGTCCCGCTGGATCACCTGGTTGGAGATCGGCGCGGGTTTCAAGCCGAGTTTTTTGCAGACGTAAGCCTCGACTTCCGGTTCGACGTTGGCGAACGTCCCCACCGCGCCGGAGATTTGCCCGACGCTGATTGCGGCGCGGGCGCGCGTCATCCTTTCGATATTGCGTCCGGTTTCCGCGTACCAGTTGGCCAGCTTCAATCCGAAGGTGATCGGCTCCCCGTGGATGCCGTGCGACCGGCCGATCATGACGGCGCCCTTGTGTTGCAGGGCGCGTGTTTTAAGAACCCGGTGGAATTGCCGCAACTGCCGCAGGATCAGGTTGGCGGCCTGTTTCAATTGCGCGGCGAAAGCGGTGTCCACCACGTCCGACGAGGTCAGCCCCAGATGAATGTAACGCGCCGCCTCGCCGACGTATTCCGCCACGCAGGTGGTGAACGCGATGACGTCGTGGCGCGTTTCTTTTTCGATGGCGTCGATCCGGGCGACATCGAATTTTGCTTTTCGTTTGATCTCGGCCACGGCGGCCCTGGGAATCTTCCCCCGAGCCGCCAGGGCCTCGCAGGCGTGGATTTCGATTTTCAACCAGAGAGCGAATTTGCTTTCCGGTTCCCAAACCGCGGCCATCTCCGGAAGCGTGTAGCGGCTGATCAAGTTTCTTCTCCGTCGTGATTTCTGCGGGGTTGATGCGGCCGAAACGGTTCTATACAATGGAAACGTCCGGCAAGGGGCATATTAAACAGAAACCTCGATTAAATCAATTGACGAAATGAAAACAACCAAAACCGTACGGGTTTGCTTTGTCTGCCTCGGCAATATTTGCCGGTCGCCATTGGCGCATGGCGTATTTGAAGCCCTGGTGGACCGGCAGGGGCTGGCGGGAAAAATTCTCACCGATTCCGCCGGCACGGGCGCCTGGCACGTCGGCGAACCGGCCGATTCCCGAATGAGCGAAACGGCCATGAAAAAAGGTGTCATTCTCAACTCCAGAGCCCGTCAGTTTACGCCCGGAGATTTCAAGCGGTTCGACCTGGTCATTGCCATGGACCGGATCAACCTGGACAGCTTGAGGTCGATCTGCCCCACCGGCGAGGCCGGCGAAAAACTGAAACTCTTCCGGTCGTTCGATCCGGTCAAGGGGAATGGGCTGGATGTCCCCGATCCTTATTACGGCGGTGCAAATGGCTTCGACACGGTGTTTCACATCGTCAACCGCACCTGTCCCAACATTCTCGACTATGTGAAAAAACGGTTTTCCCTGTCGCCGTGAAAGACGAAATCCAGACACTGCTTTCGCAAACCCTTGCCGAACCCATTCGGATTTTGACGAGCGTTGCCGGCGGCGGTGGCTGTATCAGCCGGACGGAAATCCTTTCCCTGTCCAACGGCCGGCGGGTTTTTTTTAAATCGCATCCGCGCCCGCCGCAGGATTTTTTTCGCCGCGAGGCCGAGGGGCTGGATCTGTTGCGAAGCGCCGTTGGCGCGCCCCGCGTTCCCGCCGTTCTGGCCTTGCCGTCCGCCCCCAACCCACGCTTTATCGTGCTGGAATATCTGCCGGAAGAACCGCCGGGCAAGGATTTTTATGTGAATTTCGGCCGCGCCCTGGCCGCACTGCACCGCAAAACACAGGACCGGTACGGTCTTGACCGGGATAACTTTATCGGTAAAACTCCGCAAAAAAACACGCCGGAAAAAGACCCGATCGTCTTTTTCCGGGAGCGCCGCATCCGCTTTCAGCAGGAACTGGCTAGAAAATCGCGGTTATTGCCCGCCGGGCTGGACCGGAAACTCGACAAACTTTGCGAAAAACTGGACGGCCTGCTCGACGTTACCGGCGAACGTCCGGCGCTCCTGCATGGCGATTTGTGGTCGGGGAACTGTTTTGCCGGGCCGGGCCAGGCCCCGTGCATCTTCGATCCCGCCGCCCACTTCGGCCTGCGGGAGGCCGATTTGGCCATGACGGAACTGTTCGGCAGACTCCCCCAAAGTTTCTACAACGCCTATGACGAAGCTTTTCCCCTGAACCCCGGCTATGATGAACGGAAGGACTTGTTTAACCTTTACCATCTGCTCAACCACCTCAACCTGTTCGGCGGCTCCTACCTCTCCTCGGTGGAACGCATTGTTAATCGGTTCGTTTGACCGGCAAATGAAAAAAGGGACGCCCGGGGGGGGACGTCCCTTTTAAACGAGGAGAAAACTCGAACTGCCTATTAATTATTGAGATGCCGGGTGCTTCAAAAGGATTCAGTTAGTTGTAAATATTTTTAGAGCGATTTCTATTTTTCGTGAAGGGCATGGTGGGCCGGTCGAAGGCGGGTGGAGAAACGCGCTCCCGCGGGCTCGACGCCCGCACCGTCCGGAAAACTTTTCGCGAAGGTGGAGCGATTTTGTCCAGCAGGGCCATCAAATGTTCGGCCGCTTCCGGCAGTCTTTGCCGCCGGGAATCGAAGCTTGCGCCGCGCAGGGCGCCGGGACCGTAAAACCTGTCGTCGGAATCCCTGTCGGCCACCAGGGATGGCGCGTGGAACGCCAGTCCGACATAGGCGCCATCCACCTGGGCATAGGCGTAAATGTCATTCGCCAGTTGCAGTTGCTGTATATTCAATTGGCCGGTGGCGCCGCGGGGGCCGAGGGCGATTTTGGGGCCGGGAGCCTGGTTGAAGGAGGCGTTGAGCAGGTGTTCGGCGCCCTTTGGGGTAACGGCCAGCAACGCGAGTTTGGCCACGCGGGCGTCCGCGGGCAGTTCCCAGCCGGCGGCGGATGTTTTGACGAACATCGGACGGCCCCATTTTCCGGTTTTCGGCGAACGCATCACGGCAATGCCTCTCACCTTGCCGCGCCTTGCGCCCGCAGGCACTTGCGCCAGGCGGGGGATCACAACGACGGCTTTTGCATGGATTCGCAATTTGAAGGGAATCCCCGGCCGGGAGCGGGCGGTCATGTCTTGCAGGACTTTTTCCGCGTTGCGTAGCAATCTTGCTTCATTCGGGAAAACGGGTTCCCGGTCGCGTGGTAACACGGACTGGACAGAGCTGGCGGGATTGCCGGTGCCTGGGGATTTCCACGCACGCGGCAGACGCTCCGGCGCCGTGGCGCAGGACACCAGCCAGGCCAGCAACGCCAAACCCGCGCACAAACGGTTCATGGTTTTTCCCGCAAGGAACGTGTTTGTGAAGGCATGAGGTTAATATAAATCCCCTCCGCGCTCATTACAAGGAAAGCTTTGCCGCCATTTCCCGGAATGGAGTTGCGTTCAGCGGGCGAGGACATTGAGTTGTTTCCCTACCTTGCGGAAGGCGGCCACGGCGCGGTCCAGGTCCTCGCGCTCGTGGGCGGCGGAAATCTGGATGCGGATACGCGCCTGGTTCCGCGGAACCACGGGATGGCTGAAGCCGATGACGTAAATCCCCTCCTTCAGCAATGCGCCGGCCATGTCATGCGCCAGGCGAGCCTCGCCCAGCATGATGGGAATAATCGGATGGTCGCCGGGCCGGATGTCGAATCCGGCCTGGCCGATCTTGTCCCGAAAATAACCGACGTTGCTCTGGAGTTTTTGAATCAGCTCCCCGGACCGCGTGATCAAATCAATGGCCGCCGACGTGGTGGCGGCGATCACGGGGGACAGGGAGTTGGAAAACAGATAGGGCCGCGACCGCTGGCGCAGGTATTCGACAATCTCCCGTTTGCCGGAGACAAAACCGCCGGAGGCGCCGCCGAGCGCCTTGCCGAACGTGGAGGTGATGAGATCGACCCGGCCCATGACGCCGCGGTATTCGATACTGCCGCGGCCGGTGGGGCCGAAAAACCCCGTGGCGTGCGAGTCGTCCACCATCACCAGGGCGCCGTATTGCTCCGCCAGGGCGCAGATGCCGGCAAGGTCCGCCACGTCGCCATCCATGCTGAACACGCCGTCGGTGGCGATCAAACGGAATCGGGCCGGTTTTTTCAATTGCGTTTCCAGGTGACCCATATCCGCGTGCCGGAAACGCCGCCGCTCGGCTTTGCACAACCGGATGCCGTCGATAATGCTGGCGTGATTCAATTTGTCGCTGATAACGGCGTCTTTTTCGCTCAATAAAGCCTCGAACAAACCGGCGTTGGCGTCAAAGCAGGACGAGTAAAGAATCGTGTCCTCGGTTCGCAAAAACCCGGAAATTTTCCGCTCGAGCCGTTTGTGCGCTTCCTGGGTTCCGCAAATGAACCGCACCGACGCCATGCCGTATCCGAAACGGTCCAGAGCGTCTTTTGCGGCGCGCAGGATTTCCGGATGGTTGGCGAGGCCGAGATAATTGTTGGCGCAAAAGTTGATGACCTCTCCACCGGGAACCGTGATATGCGTTTGTTGCGGCGATTGCAGGACGCGCTCGTCCTTGTACAACCCCGCCTGGCGGATCTGCTCCAGTTCCGCCCGGATCATATCGAGGAAAGGGTCTGCCACGACGAATCACCTAATAAATTTCAATATTGCAAAATGATTTTCGGGTGTTTCCGGAGGGCCTGCTCGAATGTTTCCTTTTCAAATTTTCGGAAAGGGAAAATGGTTCCGCGGCCCCGGTTCAGAATCACCTCGTAAATTTTGTCCTGGAGATTATGGCCCCGGGACTGAAGCAAGTTGCTCAGGGTGTACCAGGTTTGAAACACTTTTCTGCCGACGACGCTGTGCAGGGTTTTCCCATACATGATGATCTGCTGGAAATCGGTTATGGTGTAGTCGCCCGCGGAGATGCCGAAAAGGATGACGTCGCCGCCGGCGCGGGTGGCGGCGATGGCGGTGTTCAGCGCCTGGTTGCTGCCGGACATTTCCAGGGCCAGATCGACGCCTTCGCCGAAGCAGTTTTGTTTGATCCGCTCGACGATTTCCCGGTCGGGGAGGCAACGGGCGTTTTCAGGCGCCGCGACGCGCAGGGCCAAATCCACGTCCAGTTTTTGCGCCAGCTCCAGGTTGGCGGTGTTGGGGTCAACGCCGACGATGAAGGCGGCGCCCATGGCGCGCGCCACCAGAATAGTCAACAAGCCGATGGTGCCGCAACCGAACACCGCGACGGTCCTGCCGCGCAGGTCCACCCGCGAGCAGGCATGGACCGCATTGCCCAGCGGCTCCTGTATCGCCGCCACTTCCGGACGGATGCGCTCCGTGTCCGTTTTCCAAAGCTCCCGGGCGGGCAGTTTCACGTATTCCGCGAAGCAACCGTCGGTGGAGATACCGATAATCAAGTGATTGGCGCAGACGTGGGCATCGCCGATCCGGCACTGGTGGCAATGGCCGCAAAAGATATGCGACTCGGCGGAAACCATGTCGCCGGGTTGGCACCCATAAGCCTTCGAGGCCGTCGAACCGGCATCGACAATCTCTCCCAAAAGCTCGTGTCCGCAAATGCGGTACGGCTGGCCATTCGCCTCCAGCGAATCGAAAATCATGTCCTTGAAGGCGTGGCGAAACCATATTCCCTTGTCCGATCCGCAAAAGCCCGTAAACCGGGGTTTGACGATAACCTTGTCGGCGTCTTCCGGGTGTTTGGATTCACTCAGCCGCGGCTCGCTCATGCGGGTTAGGGTCAATCCCGTAGTGCGCTCCCAGTCTTCCCGCTTGATGTCCAGAACCAGGGCTTTCACAAGGCGCTCCTCTACCGATGGATTGGCGTGCATTAATGAACATAACCAGTATAAAACAAAACGAGCCACCTTGAAGGATTTTCCCGGCAAGCGCTGTGGCGATTGTTCCGAGGTGGGAAGATGGCTTCGTCCGCGGACCGGACAGGAGGAACCCGTGTTCCGGTCCGCGCCAGGGAGGGCTATTCCATCATCTGGAAGGATCGGGTGTAGTAGAAGGAAATAAAATCCTTGATGGAAACCATACCGACGATTTTGTCCTCCTGAGTGATGGCGAGATGGTGAATCTTGTGTTTGCGCATGAACTCGTCAGCCTCTTCCGCGGGCAGGTAGCGGTCCATGGAATGTATGGTCCGGGTCATGACCGTTGAAACCAGGGTGGTTTCGGGGTTCAATCCGCCGCCGATAACCCGGTGGCTCAAATCCGATTCGCTGATGATGCCCACATACTCGTCGAATTCCTTGACCAGAAGCGCGCCGACATGCTGGGCGCGCATGTACTGTGCCGCTTCCTGGACGGTTGCCTCGGACTCTATGCTCAGTACGGGCGAACTCATGTAATGGCCGATTTCCTGCATGGTGTCATCCATTGTCCACCTCCCGATGAAAAAGTGGATCGTTGAAGAGCGGGTTTGCCGAGGCTTTTTTCGCTACGGGAATTTAACCCGGATTTCCTCTTAATATTTAATATAGGTTCGCGGGTTGCGGCCCGCCATTTTTTTTTGCCGGGCCGGTGGGAGGGGGGTGCGACTGCCGGTGACGGGTTGGCGGGCGTGTTTTATTCGCCCAGGTATTTGCCGGGCAGGAGGTAATTTTGCACATAATCCGCGACCCCCGCCTCCAGCGACAGGCAAGGCGCGGTGTACCCCGCCCGGCGGATCTTGTCCATCTCCGCGCAGGTGTGATATTGATATTGGGGGCGGATGGATTCCGGCATTTCGATGTATTCAATATGGGTGTCGCGGCCCTGGGCGGTGAACAGGGCTTGCGCCAACTCGTTCCAACTGCGGGCGGTTCCGGCGCCGACGTTGAATATCCCGCCCAGGCCGGGGTGGTCGGCAAAAAACAGGGTCATGGCCACGGCGTCCTTGATATAGATGAAGTCCCGCACCTGGCCGCCGTCCGGGTATTCGGGCTTGTAGGATTTGAACAACCGCACCTTGCCGGTCTCCCGAATCTGGAAAAATCCTTTACGAACCAGGCTCTGCATCTCCTCCTTGTGGTACTCGTTGGGCCCGTACACATTGAAATATTTTAGTCCGACGATCCGGTGCAGGATGTTTTGCCGGTGCGCCCACAGGTCGAACATCTGTTTGCTGTTGCCGTAGGAATTGAGCGGCCGCAGGGTTTCGAGCCGGGATTCGTCGTCGGCGTAGCCGAGACTGCCGTCGCCGTAGGTGGCGGCGCTGGAGGCGTAAATGAACCGGACGTCGTTCTCCAGCGCATAGCCGGCAAGATCGCGGGTATATTCGAAGTTGTTTTTTCGCAGGTAGGCTTCGTCGGTTTCCGTGGTGGAGGAACACGCCCCCAGATGAAAAAGGACGTCCACGCCGCGCAGGGAACGGGTCAAGACATCCTGGAGGAACTGTTCCTTCGAGCGCAGTTCCCGGAATGCGAGGGGCGCCAGGTTTTTCTCTTTTTCCGGGTGGTCAACCTGGTCCACCAGCAGAATGTCGGAGAGGCCGCGGGCATTGAGTTCGGCGGTCAGGGCGCTACCGATAAACCCCGCGCCGCCGGTTACGACAATCATTCACTTATCCTCAATCGGCCCACTTTGTGTTCTGCCGGTCAGTCGAAGTCGTAGGCGACTTGTTGCCGGGCCCAACCCAGAAAACCGTCCTTGACGGGGTTGCCGGTAAAGGGATCGGAGTCTTTAACCCACTTTTCCGGGTGGTCCCAGTTGTCGTCATAGTGGTAGAGATACATCTTGGCCCGAATTTCGGGCGGCAGGGTCGTCAATTCACTGTAGGAGGCGTGTACGCCGCCGACAAACATTTGCGTATCGTGAAACATGACTTCCGCATCCTGGGCGAACCGGGTCGGATACTCGGCGTCGAACATGGTGTCGCCGGAAATCCATACGCGGCGGTTGACGAATACGCCGCAACACCATTGCGATTCGTCTATATTGAGCGCGGAGCCCGGGGCGTGCCGGGTCTTCATGATCATGATTTCTATGGGGCCGTGTTTGTAAACCCAGAATTTCCGGCCCTTGACCTGAACGGGATAGGGACGCAGGATATCGAAGAAATCGCTGAGTTGCAGGTACTTCCCATGGTTGGCCTCGCAAAACTCCGCGCCGCCGGACAGGCTCTTGGTCCACAGCAGGTCCTGATAATCGTGCAGGATAATCATCTGCGGTTTGCCGTTATTGTGGGCTATGTACCGGTTGGTCAGGGCGACTTCCTCCAACCCGCCGATGTGGTCGGCGTGGCTGTGGGTGGGCAGGTAGCATCGCACCTGGAGAACGTCCAGCCCCAGGTCGTCCAGCGCCAACGGCCCCTGGGTGCCGCAGTCCACCAGAATGTGATGGTCGCCCTGGATGATGAGTATGTTGGACTGGCGGTTGCGTTTGGCAAACGCGGAACCGACCCCAATAAAAATGATGCGCAAATGACCGTCGTCGGTGGTCAAGGGTAGAGGGTCACCGTTTTTCAGGATTTCATTGATTTTCACCATGGCCGATCCCTTGTTTTCTGGGCCACTTCAACCGAAAATAAGAACGGTGGAAAGTGTGCGGAAAACCTGTTGCAGGCCCGGAGTGGATGTAGTTAACAGAAAGAAGAATAAACCAATCCGCAAGCCCGGTGTCCTTTTTTTTCCTAATAGGCTAAAACAGCTTATCGCCAAAGTCAATCGGTACACTGAAATTGAAATCCCATCGCGGAGGTTTACCCGGCGTCCATCAGGGTCCAGATACCGACGGCGATAAACCCCGCGCCGGCCAGCCACTTGATTTTTTCCGGCGAGATGAACCCGGCAAGGGAGGTCCCGAAAACGACCGCCAGCAAACTGCTGAGGACCAGGGCGAGAGAGGCGGCGCCGAACACGCCCGCCCGGCTCAGCTTGTCGTCCGAGGCAAACAGAAGCGTCGCCACTTGCGTCTTGTCGCCCAGTTCGGCGAGAAAAACCGTAACAAACACGATCCAAAGCTCTTTCATGCTTTCCTCCAAGTCGTTAAAGGGAATTCTTTTAGGCAATGCTTTTAATCGAATATACGTTATAATCCATAATTTCAACCGCCAATTAACGGCCCACGGCGAACTTTGAGATGAAATACCTGGTAATTATCGGTAGCGGCTTGACCGACCAGCCGATCGCGCACAAAGACAACAAGACCGTTTTGCAAATGGCCGAGACGCCGAACCTCGACCGCCTGGCGGCGGAGGGCCGGACGGGGTCCGTGCAAACCGTTCCGGAAAACCGCGCCCCCGGCAACGAGGTTTCTCTGCTCTCCCTGCTGGGATACGACCCGGAAAAATATTCCGCCGGCGCCGGTGAGTTCGTGGCCGCCGGACTGGGGATCGCTCCGAAAGAAGATGAAATATCCTTATGTTGCGACTTTGTCAACCTGCAGTCCAGCCATAACGATATGGTCATGAAGGATTACACGGCGGGGCAGATTTCCAGCGAGGACGCGGGGGTATTGCTGAATGCACTGCAAGAGCAAATCGCCGATGCGGGCGCCGCGTTTCATTCGGCCCGGGGATACCGCAACGTCCTGACCCTCAAAAATCCGCCGCTCAAAAACGGATTGACGCCGCCCGACGAGTTGATCGGCGAGGGGATCAGGCAGTATATGCCGTCCGGCGCGCCGGAGCTGGTTTCCATTATGAGCCAGGCGCAGATTATTTTGCATAACCACGCTTACAACAAAATACGCAAGAGAAAGGGCCGGGACACGGTGAATAGTATCTGGCTGTCGGGCAACGGTCCGCGTCCGGCTCTGCCGTCTTTTTCCGGACGCCGTGGATTGAACGGGGCGGTGGTCGCGGCCTCGCCGCTTTTCCTGGGCGTGGGCCAGTGCGCCGGCTTGCACCCGGTGGCCGTGGCGGGAGCAACGGGATTCATGGACACCGATTACCGCGGCAAGGTCGATGCCGCCTTGCGCGAACTTGAAAACCGGGACCTCGTTTACCTGCACGTTTCCGCTCCGGAAATGGTTTCCATGCAGGGCCGGGTGGACGACAAGGTGCTGGCGGTGGAGGATTTCGACCGGCATGTCGTGGGCGCAATTCTTCAGGCACTGCCGGACGGCAAAGATGTTAAGATATTGTTGACGGTCAACCATATGTGTTCGGCGAACCTCATGAAGTATACCCGGGACCCCGTGCCCTTCGCGGTATTCCCCGCGGTCTCGGGAGCCGACTCCGTCCGGCGGTTCGACGAGGCAATCGTTACGGAAGGCAGTGAACATTTCGCGGGCGGACCGGCGTTGATGGACGCCTTTTTCAAGGGAGAGCTGTGATGCCGGGTTTGGTGGTGCAAAAGTTCGGCGGCACCTCGGTGGCCGACACGCAAAAAATAAAGTCCGTAGCCGCCAAGGTCGCGGCCACCCGGCGGTCGGGACGGGACATTGTTGTCGTGGTTTCCGCCATGTCCGGCGAAACCAACAAATTGCTGGGCTTGGCTCACGAGATTTCCGCAACTCCCAGCCAGCGCGAAATCGATTTACTGCTGTCGTCGGGCGAGCGTATTTCCTGCGCTCTGCTCACCCTGGCACTGCACGCCCTGGGCTGTCCGGCGGTTTCCCTCACCGGGCGGCAAATGGGGATGCTGACCGACGACGCGCACACACGCGCCCGCATCAAGCAGATCAACAGCGCGCGCGCCAAAAGCCTGTTGCGGGAAAACCATGTGGTCGTGGTCGCCGGATTTCAGGGGATCAACGAACAGGGCGACGTCACCACGCTGGGCCGCGGCGGCTCGGACACCACGGCGGTGGCGCTGGCCGTGGCCCTGGAAGCCCAGCGGTGTGAAATTTACACCGACGTCGACGGCGTTTACACCGCCGACCCGCGGATCGTCCCCGATGCCCGGAAATTGCTTTCGGTGTCTTACGACGAAATGCTGGAAATGGCCAGCCTGGGCGCCAAGGTGGTGCAAATCCGCGCCGTGGAATTTGCCAGAAACTTCAATATGCCGCTGGTCGTGAGATCGTCCTTCAATGAACGGGACGAAGGAACACTGATCGGCAGGGAGGATCCAAGAATGGAACAACCGGTAGTTTCCGGAGTCATGCACGACAAAAATCAATCCAAGATCACCATCCGGGGCGTGCCGGACCAGCCGGGGATCGCCGCGAAAATTTTCGGCCCCCTGGCGGAAACGTCCCTTTCCCTGGACATGATCATTCAAAATGTGAGCGCCGACGGGTTGACCGATATCTCCTTCACTCTGCCGACCGCCGACGTGGCGCAAGCCGCCGAGGTTGTGAAAAAGACGGCCCGGGAGATCAAGGCCCGTGACGTTTTCTTCGATTCCAACATCAGCAAAATTTCCATCGTCGGCGCGGGAATGCGCAGTCACTCCGGCGTCGCCGCGAAAATGTTTCAAACCCTTTCACGGGAAAACGTCAACATCATGATGATCAGCACTTCGGAAATTCGTATCTCGTGCCTCATCGACAGCAAATACACCGAACTGGCGGTGCGCGCCCTGCATCAGGAGTTTAACCTGGAGTCGGACGCGCCCGCCGAATCCTCCTCCACCCCGCAACCCAAAACGGAAACCGTCTGACCATGCGAACCATCACGATTTACGATACGACGCTTCGCGACGGTTCCCAGTCCGAGGAGGTGTCTTTTACGGTTGAGGATAAAATCCGCATCGCCCACAAACTGGACGAACTGGGGGTGCACTACATCGAAGGCGGCTGGCCGGGGGCCAACCCGCGGGACATCGAATTTTTCGGCAAGGTCAAGCACGCCGGTTTCCGTCACGCGAAAATGGTCGCCTTCGGCAGTACGCGGCGAGTGGGGAAAAAAGCCGAGGACGACCCCAACCTCGCCGACCTGCTCCGGTCGGAAACGGAAACGGTGACCATTTTCGGAAAGTCGTGGGACCTGCATGTTCTGGAAGCCTTGAACACCAGTCTGGAGGAAAACCTGAACATGGTGGGCGAAACCATCGCGTTCCTCAAAAAACACGGACGGGAAGTGATCTTCGACGCGGAGCATTTCTTCGACGGCTACAAAAACAATCCCGATTACGCCATGCAGGTTATCGGTGCGGCGGCGTCGGCGGGCGCCGACTGGATTGTCCCGTGCGACACCAATGGCGGATCTCTGCCGTCCGAGATTTATTCCATTTTCAAAACGGCGCGGCAATCCGTCGATACGAAACTGGGCATCCACACGCACAACGATTCGGAGTTGGGCGTGGCAAACGCCATCGCCGCGCTGGAGGCCGGCGCGCAACAGGTGCAGGGCACCATCAACGGCCTGGGCGAACGTTGCGGCAACGCCAACCTCGTCTCCCTCATCGCCAATATCAAACTCAAGTTGAAACTCGACTGCGTTTCCGATGAGCAAATGAAACGGCTGAAAGAAATTTCCGCCTTCGTCGACGAGTTGGCCAACCGGGCGCATTGGAACCATCAGCCCTTTGTGGGCAAAAGCGCCTTCGCTCACAAGGGAGGAATCCATGTCAGCGGCGTCCGTAAAAACCGCGCCACCTATGAGCATATCGATCCGGAATTCGTCGGCAACCATACCCGGATTTTGATCTCCGACCTCTCCGGCAAAAGCAGTATCCAGTACAAAGCCCGGGAATACGGGGTGGACCTCGACGGCCAGGACAAGAAAATCAAGAAAATCCTCGCCGATTTGAAGCAGGCGGAGAACCTGGGGTTTCAGTACGAGGGCGCGGAGGGTTCCTTTGAACTGCTCATGCGCGACGCACTGGGGAAAAAGGAGCTGTTCTTCGATTTTATCGGGTTCCGGGTGATCGTCGAAAAACGGCGCGAGGATGAAACGCCCATTTCCGAGGCCACGGTGAAAATCAAGGTCAACGGCGTCCAGGAAGTGATGGCCGCCGAGGGCTCCGGGCCGGTCAACGCTCTGGACCAGGCTATCCGCAAGGCGTTGATCAAGTTCTATCCCGAACTCAAGGAAATGAGCCTGCTGGATTACAAGGTGAGAATCCTCGAAGGGAAAAAAGGCACGGAGGCGAAGACCCGGGTGCTGATCGAGTCCGGCGACCATCAGGCCAAGTGGGAAACGGTCGGGGTTTCCGAAAACATCATCGAAGCCAGTTGGCAGGCGCTGGTGGACAGCATTCAGTACAAGCTCAGCGGTCTGGCGGACAAGGGAAAATCCTGAGTGCGCTCCATGCCGCGCAAAACACGCCGAGTCACATTCCATCCATGAAAGTTCTCGTCACCGGCGCCGCGGGTTTCATCGGCAGGCAGGTTGCCGCTATTTTGCGGGACAGGGGTCATGACCTCGTTGTGTTGAGCCGCGACCCGCAGACGGCGTCTGCGCGCCTGGCGGTTCCATGCGCGATTTTCCCCTGGCGGCCTGCTCACGCCGCGCCTCCGGCGGAGGCGTTTCGAGGCGTGCGCGCCGTCATACACCTGGCCGGGGCCGGAGTGGCGGAACGCCGCTGGACGGCGGCGCGCAAGGAGGAAATCAGGCGGTCGCGAGTCCAGTCCACCCGCCATCTCGTCGATGCCCTGGCGGCGCTCGAGGCCAAACCGGAGGTTCTGGTTTGCGCGTCGGCCATCGGTTACTACGGCGGGGACAGTGGCGCGGTGATGCGCGAGGACGCGCCGCCCGGTACGGGATTCCTCGCCGGCGTCTGCCGGGAGTGGGAGCGCGAAGCGGTGCGCGCCGAATCGCTTGGCATTCGCGTTGTCGTGTTGCGGCTGGCTTTTGTCATCGGCAGAAACGGCGCGGCGATGAACCGCATACTGCCCGTGTTCCGGCTGGGCCTCGGCGGGCCATTGGGCGGCGGCGGACAGCCGATGAGCTGGATCCATGTCCGGGACGCGGCGGGAATCGTCCTCCATGCCCTGGAAACCCCGTCCATGCAAGGAGCTTATAACGCCGCCGGCCCGAATACGGTGTCCAACGCGGAGTTTACCCGCGCCCTGGCACAAACCCTGAACCGCCCCGCCTTCTTGCCCGTCCCCGCCCTTGCCCTCAAACTGGCGCTGGGAGAAATGTCGCAGTTGCTACTTTCCAATCCCCGCGTTTCGTCCGACAAGATTTTGCAAGCCGGATACGAATTTCATTATCCCGACATCAAGAGCGCCCTGCGGGAAATATGCGGCCCTTCTCATTAAACCGACTTCATCTCGTTCCCACGTTCCGGGCCTTCATCTCGTTCCCACGTTCCGGGCCTTCATCTCGTTCTCTCTGCGTGGGAACGAGGTTTTTGCCGCTCCGCGGCTTATCGCCTGGAAACGAAGGGTTCCCAAAATTTTCCATGACGCGGGAGCGTCTCCAAAAGGGTTCCTACGCAGAGCGTAGGAACCAGAAAAATTTTTAAGACGTCCTCCAGGCCCGCGATGATTAACTTAACCTGGCGGTGAGCAGGTTATACAGCCAGGCGAAAATTCCGCCGAAAACAAACCCGTCCGCGAATCCCCAGATCAGGCCCACACCACTGCCGACCGGGCTGATGTTGTACCCGGGATAAATTCTGCCGATTAGGGTGGGGTCTCCGCTGGCGCCCTCAAGAAAAATAATCCACCACGTCAACAAAAAGAGTCCCACTCCCCACCAAATCCCAAAGGTAAGCGCATATGCCTTGACATTAAATTTCATGGCTGTCTCCTTAAATCCACCTCTTGATCGTCCGCCAGTAGCAGTTCAGCGCCGGGCTGAGGAGGTGGCTCAGCAGAGGGTTTTTCATGCCGCTGACTTTCAGTTCGCCCTGGTACAGGCGGACGATTTCGGTGTCGTCCACCTTGCGCCGAGCTTGTATCTCGCGGCGTTTTTTGAGGATGCGCGGCAGGAGGGCGAGGATTTCAAAATAACTTTTCACTTTTTGCAAAAACCAGCCGTGCATGAGGGAATGCGCCAGTTGCGCGGCTTCGACCAGCGCCAGCGCGGGCGCGGCCAGCAGGAGGGTTTTGCATTCCAGGTTTTTCAGCAGTAGGTGGAGCCGATTTTTCTCGGACGAGTAGTATTTAAAATTGCCCTTGTGGAAATGGTAGTGATGATAAATCACCGCCGCCGGGGCGGTCATGATGTTCCATCCGGCCAGGCGGATTCTCCATGACAGGTCGTGGTCTTCGTGGTAGAGGAACAGGTCTTCGTCGAACCCGCCGACCGTTTCGTACACTTGCCGCTTGAACATGAAAATTCCGCCGCACGCCGTTTCCAGGCATTGCAGATCGTCCGAATCCTTGCAGTCGATGAGATGCGGGTAACAGATTCCGGTGTAGTTCACCCGCACGCCGAAGGAATTGATGGTGTCGCGTTTTTCGTAGTAGAGGATTTTCGGCACCGCCGCGCCGGTTTGTGGTTCGGCCTCGAGTGTCTCGACGAGTTGGCGGATGCTGTCCGGTTGGAGGTACAGATCGTTGTTCAGAAAAAGGAAGCAGTCGCCGGCGGCCTGGGCGAGGCCGCGGTTGACGGCGGGGCCGAACCCCAGGTTGGCGTCGTTTTGCAACAGCCGCGCATCCGGATAGCGCTCACGCACCGCTTCCACCGAGCCGTCCGTGGAACCGTTGTCGCTGACGATGATTTCCAGGTTGGGGTAGTCCTGCTGGGACAGGGATTCGAGGCAATCCAGCAGGACATCCTTGCCGTTCCAGTTGACGATGATGGCGGAGACTTTTTTCATGTCGAAGGGCCTGGGGGCAGGCTGGGCAGGAGGGGGAAGCCGTTCAGGGTTGACGGTCCGCGGCGCAACGAAACCCCATGTCCGCGTTACGTCTTCCCGGCGGGTTGGTAATGCGGTTGGCATGGCGCTGGTTATGGGCGCCGTTGTACCAGGAGCCGCCGCGCATCACTTTTTTCCCGTCCTCGTCGGTGGCGGTCCATTCCCAAACATTGCCGGCCATGTCGTAGAGTCCGTAGGCATTTGGTTTGAATGATCCGACGGGGTTGTGCCCCTCCTTCCACATGCCCAGGAACTCGGTGTACCCCGGCATCGCCCGGTTTCCCCAGAAAAACTTGGTGGTCGAGCCTGCCCGGGCGGCCTTTTCCCATTCCCATTCGGTAGGCAGACGCTTGCCCAGCTTGTTGCAGTATTCCCGGGCCTCAAACCAGGTCACCGATTCGACGGGGCGGTCGGGGCCTTTCATGTCCGAGGGGTTGTTTCCCATGAGGGATTGAAATTTTTTTTGCGTGACTTCGTATTGGTCCATGTAGAAGGTGTCCAGCGTCATTTTTTTTGGGGCCTCGATTTCTCCCGCCATGAACGGCCCGGCGGGGATCAGCGCCATGTGCTCCTGGGGCTTGGGCGCGCCGGCGGCGGGGACTGCGGCGATTAAAAGAAAAAGAAGCGTGAAGACCCAACGCGGCGAGCTGGAACGGAGATAACGGCTTTTCATAAGCGCCCTCATGTTATTCAAGAATTTTTTGATAGAACGTATCCGGGTCGGCGGGGTCGAACGGCTCGTTGACGTACACCAGCAGTACCATGTCCTTATCGCCGATGTTTTTGATGGCGTGCACCACGCCGGGGGTGATCTTGACGGTCTTGGGATCGTTTTCTCCCATGCCGATTTCCATTTCCTCGCCGGTCTCCCGGTCCTTGAGGAGCAGGAGGCTGGTTCCGGTGGGTACGCAGAACCATTCGATTTTCCGGCGGTGATAGTGGTTGCCCCGCACCTTGCCGGGAGGGGCGACGGACACGAAGATTTGCCCGAACTCCCTGTCGGGGCTCAGGGCGTCGCCGCGCAACATTTCAATGAGCCAGCCTCTCTCGTCGGATTTTTTTTCCAGGCTGGTGATCTTGATGTCTTTCATGGGTTGGTCTTCTGCCGGGCGTGGGCAAGCGTTATCTCGATTCCCTTGCGGAGGGAGGTGCGTGTTTTCCAGCCATATTGTTTCATGAAACGGGAGTTGTCACAACAATAAGAAGTTTCGTCTCCCACCGTTTCCGTCCGGTAAGTCACCTGCGTGTCCGGCAGGATACGGCGGATGTTTTGCAGGATGGTTCTCAGTGAAGTGACCCGTCCCGAACCGACATTGTAAGCGGAGGGTTTTCCGCGCCGCGTCGCGGCCAGCAGAAAGGCCCGCACCACGTCGTCGATGTAGATGAAGTCGCGTCCCTGCCTGCCGTTGCCGCTGACGGTGAGAGGAAGCCCGTCCGCCGCCCGGCGGCAGAAGGTGGCCACTACCGAGTTGTAATTCGGGCGGCACCCCGGTCCGTAAACGTTCGTCAACCGCAGGAGGGTGTAATCCAGTCCGGACAGGCGGATCAGATCCTCGGCGGTTTTTTTGCAAACGCCGTAGAGCGTGGCGGGTTGCGCCGTGTGGGTTTCCCGCAGGGGCAGGGCCGTGCGCGGCGGTTTGTACACCTGTGCCGAAGAGGCGAAGATGATGCGCGCGGGTTGGCCCGCGGCTTGCACCGCCCGAATCAGATTGAAGGTTCCCATGATGTTGCCTTCGATGAGGTCCGCATCGCCGCCCCGGTTGACTCCGGCCAGGTGGTAAATGATGTCTTTGTCTTTAACGAACGGGATGAGGTCCTGGACGCCGGGGGGACGGGCCGGGCGGGGGCGGCGGAACGCGGCGGCCACAACATCGGCTTGCCGCTCCAGGGCGCGCAACAGATGGGAGCCGATGAACCCGGAAGCTCCCGTTATGCCGACACGCATTTTTCCTGAACCCATGCGCGCATTTTGCCGATCCCGGTTTTCAGATCGATCCGGGGCTCCCAGTCCAGCAGGGCGCGCGCCCGGGAATAATCGCACACCAGCTTCTGGATTTCCGACTGGGGATGATGGTGCGGGACAAAGCGGATGCGGGTTTCGTCGGGGCAGACCAGGCGGGCCAAATCCTTGATGGCGATGTCCTTGCCCAGGCCCGCGTTGATGACCTGGCCCACGGCCCGGTCGCACCGGGAAGCGCGGTAAAGAAATTCGACGCAGTCTTCCACGTAAAGCAGGTCGCGGGTTTGCGATCCGTCGCCGTACACGTTGAGGGTTTCGCCGTTAACGCTTTGTTTGACGAAAATGGAAACGACGCCGCCTTCCATGTTGCTTTTTTGAAACGGCCCGTAGGTGTTGAAAGGGCGGCAAGTCACCAGCGGCAGGCCATAGCCGTGGCAATACGATTCCGCCAGCACCTCCGCCGCCAGCTTCGACCCGGCATAGGGAGACGCCGGCTTGAGACGATGCTCCTCGTTGATCGGCCCGCGGCTGTGCGCGACGTCGTAGACCATGCAGGTGCCCATGAGCATGAGCTTGATCTTGTCCGGCCGGCAGGCTTCCAGCACGTTGTAGGCGCCGCGGACGTTGGCTTCGTAGGATTTTTTCGGGTCCTGAAGGCTTTCGTGGACATTGATCTGCGCCGCCAGGTGGTACACGATATCCGGCTTCTCCTTGAACATGGAATTCAGCAGGCGCGCGTCGAGGATATCGCCGATGACCACTTCCTCCAACAGAGGGTGGTTCTTGAACTCGTCGAGGTTGCTTTCGAGGCCGTTTTCCAGGTTGTCGATAACCCAGACCCGGATGTCCTCGTGCAACAGCCGCTTGACCAGCCATCGGCCGATGAAGCCCGCGCCGCCTGTTACCAATGCTTTTTTCATATTAATGTTTTATACCATTCGATGGTGGGTTTCAAACCTTCTTCGAGGCTGTATTCCGGTTTCCACCCGGTTTTTTCGTGGATGTGCGTGTAGTCGGCCTCCAGGGACATCAAGTCCGCCGCCCGCCCGGGCTGGAAAAGGATTTCGGAGTTCGAGCCCGCCAGCGACCGGATCAGATACGCCAAATCCTTGATGGAGGTTTGCCTTTTGGTGCCGATATTAAAGACCTCTCCGGCGAGTTGCTTGTTCTTGGTGATGACCAGGGAATAGGCGCGCACGGCGTCCTTTACGTACTGGAAGTCGCGGGTTTGTTGGCCGTTGTCGTGGATGACCAGCGGCTCGTTTTTCAGGGCCTTTAAAATGAAGGCGGAAACCACCCCGGCATTGCCGGCGATATCCTGGTTTTCGCCGAAGGTGTTGAAATTGCGAATCACGATTACCGGATATTTATACCATTCGTGCATGGCTTTGCAATGTTTTTCCGCCGCCAGCTTGGTCACGGCGTAAATACTGCGTGGCAACATGGGGTGGTTGGTGTCCATGGGCGTATAGATGGGGTTGCCGTAAACCTCCGGCGAGGAAGCGTAAACGATGAGCGGCCAGTTTTTGGTTCGCAACAGCGTCTGCATCAGGTGAAAGGTTCCCCACTCGTTGTTGCGGAAATAGTCGTCCGCCCGCCCCATGGACTCGGGAATGGAAATAAACGCCGCCAGGTGAACCACCGCGTCCAGGTCCATCCGGTCCAGTTCGTCCACCGTCAGGTCGTAAAACTTTTTTTTGATCAGGGTGAATTTTGCGTCGAACTCCGGGGACTTGATGAAGGGGTCATCCTGGAAATACTGCCTGGAAAAATCATCGACGCAGATGACGCGGGCGATGTCCGGCCGCCGCACCAGTATGTCGATGAGGTGGATTCCATACAATCCGGCGCCGCCGGTAACCAATATGTTCATAACGAGCCAGCCAGCCTCATTTTGTCAAAATAGATATGTTCAAGTTTTTTATATCCTTATCCACCCATTTTTTGACGAACTTCACTGACAAATCTAG
>JBHHYO010000004.1:0-80094 GCA_046757665.1 Nitrospinales bacterium | reverse complement strand
CTCAATGGGTAGCTTTAGTAAAAAACGGGCTACGGCAAAAACCGTAACCCGTTGAATTTAATGGTCGGGGCGAGAGGATTTGAACCTCCGACCCCCTGCTCCCAAAGCAGGTGCGCTAGCCAGGCTGCGCCACGCCCCGTTGTTGTGCTGTCTTTACCGGATCACGGATGAGCGCTGTACATCTGGTTGACTTTTTTTCTTTGCGCGTCCGTCAGGGTTTTCAATACGTTCAGCTTGGCTTCCACTCGGCTTTTGACCATTTGTCCTTTCAGGCCGCCGATGTCGACGGCTAATTTGCGGATCTTGTTTTCGTCGATGGTTTGCGAATGGAGGAGCCGGTTTAAGTCCATGCGGGCGATCTCGAGGTCCGCTCGAATCTTGATTTGGGTTTTGTCGTACTCGAATTTCTGGTCGTTAATGGCGGCTATTTGGGCATCGGTCAGCCCCAGCGCCGTTTTGAATTGCAGTACGTGTGCGAAGGGGGAGCTGTGGTGTCCGTGCCCGCCATGATGTCCCATCGATCCATGAGCGGAGTAGGATTTGCCATAACCGTGGCCGTATTTTTTCCCGTGGCCGCTGTATGATCCGCCGTGCGTGGAGCCGTGCGGCATTTTGCTTTTACTGCCTTCCTCGCGCTTCATGCCGCCGCCCATTTGCATGCCCTTGCTACCTTCGATTTTTGTTCCGCCGCCGGAACCCATCATCTGGGCGACCTGGATTTCTTCCGCCCAGGCCGGTGAGCTTGCCAGCAGGGCGATCAGGGAAAGGGTGAAAACGTACGGCGAAAAGTTTTTGGATTTTATGAATGGCATGGTTTTTTCCTTTTTTGTTTTTGCGAAGCGATTTTTGTGACGATCCGGGTGGGCCGGGAACTTGGGAAGAGTTCGGTTTTTCTTCCGGAGGCCCCTCGGTCTTTAACTGGTACGCCCGGCAGGATTCGAACCTGCGACCTTCGGATTCGAAGTCCGGCACTCTATCCAGCTGAGCTACGGGCGCGTGAATTTGGGGTGAGCGACGGGACTTGAACCCGCGACAACTGGAGCCACAATCCAGCACTCTACCAACTGAGCTACGCCCACCATGATTCGGTTTTTAACGGGTAAAAGGGGAAACCTTTCTATTCCCCCAGAGTGATTTTCAGTCTGTGTGCGCCGGATTTTTCCGGCGGCGGTTTTTCCCCAGACAAAAATTCTAAACTATCCGGGAGGTATTGTAAAAAGAAATTGCAGTCTTATGGGATTGTTTATTTGATCACCCGCAAGTGGCTTCGGTCTCTTTTGGAGCCGGCGGGTTTTCCCGGGACTTTTTTTAAAGGCTTGAACTTGCCGGAACCGCCGGTTCGGGGCGAGGGGGTTCGTTTTATTTTCGGCCGGGAGTTTTTCGCCATTTGCTGGGTCACGTCCACATCTCTGGGCAGGCTTTCTTCCCAGACTTGCCCTTCCTGAAAGGACGGGCTGAAGATGGCCCACACCGCCTCGAACGGGATAACGCATTTGCAGGGCCGGCCTTGAAAGGTTAAGGTTGCGAAAATTCCCTGTGGGTTGATTTCCATGGGGCGGCGAAAGTTTAAATTAAATATCAGGCTCATTGCGGGATTTTCTCTGTGGTTTGCGGGTACTTTCACCTCGGGCCGGCGGGCGTCCAGACAAACCATTGCGTCCCCCTTCTCCAGCAGGTACAGCATGAAGTCGTGCTTGTTTTGGGCTTCGTTTTCCATGACCCGCTCATTATAAACCCGAAGCCATGCGATAGGGAAATTAATTCCCCTTCGCCGGTCAAAACTCCGGTTAACCCTTTAGAGGCGGCTTTGCGAAGGAACTTGCCAGGGTTTATGTAAAGTGATAGCATTCTCCTCTTATTCCAATATGTTCAAGCTCAATTGCCAGAGGAAAAAATGGTTTCAACAAAACGCAGTGTCCCGGGATTTGTGATCTTTCTTTCTTTCGCGCTGAGCCTGGCGACGGCTTTTGCCGGGGAGTCCAGGACGGTCCAGGTTTTCCCGAATATTTATACGGTGACCGGCGGGAGCGGACAGGGAGCGAACAGCACCTTTATCATTACTTCCAAGGGTGTCATTGTCATCGATACCCGGAATTCCCCGGCGGCGGCGGAAAACGTACTGGCGGAAATACGCAAGCGGACGAAACTGCCGATCCGGTTTACCATCAACACGTCCTTTAAGGGAGACCATATTTTCGGCAATCAGGTGTTCAAGAAAAGCAGTCCCATCCTCGCTCATAAAAATGTCGGGAAATTTCTCCTGGGAAAAAACGGACAGGGCCAACTGAACCGATACAAAATCGCCGGTGTTCCCGGGGCGGACAAGATAACCCTTACTTTTCCCAACCTGGTGTATGAAAAAAACATGCAACTGGTTTTAGGGGGATACTTCCTGGATTTAAAACATTTCGGGCGCGGTTGCACTATCGGCGATACGGTTGTGTACCTGCCCACTTTTCGGGCGATCATTACGGGGGATATCGTCGTCAACAAGGAAATCCCCTCCATGGAATACGCTTTTATTGAAGACTGGATTCAAGTCCTCTTTGAGATTGAGAAATTGAATGTGGAAATAGTGATTCCCGGTCATGGAGATGTTACCGAAAAACCCACGGTGATTTTAATGCGGCAATACTTGCGGGCTCTTAAGAGCCAGGTCATAAAACAGTTGCAAATGGGAAAAACCTTGAAGGAAACCCAGGATGCCGTGCGTCCCATTCTTCAAGGCAAATATGGGAATTGGGCCAGGCAAGACCGATTGGACAGAAATATTCGCAGGGCTTATTGGGAGTTTACTTCCAAAAAACAAAGTGATTCTAAACCCCAAATTCGGATTCATTAGGGTTGAACTTTTTGTTTTTCGCGTACTTGTTTGGGGACGTTTTATTTTTCTGCGAAGGCGCCAGCACGCCGCACGGGCATTTGCCGGCTAACCTGGAATGATTCCCTTCTTCTTCCAGTATTGGCGCAGGGAGTGTTTTTCATCCAGCAGGGTGTCCAGATAGGTATGGTTGGCCGGGATCATGGGCATTACGTGTCCCCGGCTTCGGTCATCATAGGGATACTTAACGTCCAGGACAAAAGAGCCCTTGTGTTTCAGCATCCGTTTCAGGGCGGGTTTCACCTCTTCGGGTTTGCTGATGCTTTCTGACTTGATGCCGAAGGCATGGGCGATTTCGGCGAAATTGGCGTCGCCGATGTAGGTATGGCCGCGGATGGATTTGTAGAACCGGTCTTCCCATTGGGCTACCATGCCGAGGTGGGCGTTGTTGAGGACGATATTTTTTACGGGGATATTTTCGATTTTCAGGGTTTGCAGTTCCTGGATGTTCATCAGGAAACTGCCGTCTCCCTCGATATTGATTACCTGCCGTTTTGGGAAAGCGATTTGCGCGCCCATGGCGGCCGGCAAGCCAAAACCCATGGCTCCCAATCCGGATGAACTGAGCCAGTGGCGCGGTTTATTGAACCGCAAAAACTGCGCCGCCCACATTTGATGCTGGCCCACCCCAACAGAGATAATGGCATCTTCGTGCATCAATTCTCCGATGCCGCAGATAACCTGCTGGGGAACGATATGGTCCTTGTGGGGCTCGTATTGCAGGGGAAATTCCTTCTTCCAGCCCTCGATTTGCTTGATCCAGGGTTGCAGGTCTTTCTTCGGCTTGACCAGCTCGTTTAATTTGTGCAGGGCCAGCTTGACGTCGCCCTGAATGGGAATATCGACGGCGATGTTCTTATGGATTTCGCTGGCGTCGATGTCCACATGGATAAATTGGGCATTGGGGCAAAATTCCGATAATTTCCCCGTCACCCGGTCGTCAAACCGAACCCCCAGAGCAATAACCAGGTCGGCATGGTTGATGGCGATGTTGGCGTAAACCGCGCCGTGCATCCCGAGCATTTGCAGGGAAAGCGGGTCGTTCATGGGATAGGTCCCCAGCCCCATGACGGTGTTGGTGACCGGGATGCCGGTTTTTTTTACGAATTTTCGCAGTTCCTCGGAAGCCTCGGCGGAAACAATCCCGCCCCCCGCGTAAATGATGGGTCGCTTGGACTCCATGATCGCGTGCGCGGCTTTCTTGATTTGAAACGGCGATGGTTTCAGGTTGGGTTTGTAGCCCGGCACGTCGAACTTGACGTCGAAGTTCGGGACGGTCTCCTGTTGCTGAATGTTTTTGGGAATGTCGATGACGATCGGACCGGGCCGCCCCGTCCTGGCGATATGAAATGCCTCGTGGATGACTTGCGGGATGTCATTGACATCCTGGACCAGGTAACTGTGCTTGACCATCGGGAAGGTCGAACCGACAACGTCCGACTCCTGGAAAGCGTCGCTTCCCAGAACGGGTGTCGGCACCTGGCCGGTGATGGCGATAATGGGAATGGAATCCATTTTGGCGTCCATGATTCCCGTCAGCAAATTGGTGGCGCCGGGGCCGGAGGTGGCCAGGCAGACCCCCACTTTTCCCGAAGCGCGGGCATAGCCCCCGGCGGCGAAGGCGCCGCCTTGCTCGTGCCGGGGCAGTACCATGCGGATCTTTCGAGTGAGCGTCAGCGCTTGATGAATTTCCATCGAGGCGCCGCCCGGATAACCGAAAATGATCTCGACGCCTTCCCGCTCCAGACTTTGAACGATGATATCCCGTCCTTTCATGGGAAGCCCGGCGCTGGCCCTGGGTTTCTTGAGAGGCACGAATTTCTTTTGTGTCAGTTTTTTCTGGCTCATGGTTTCCGAATTGGAAAATACTTCCTCGATTGAGGTTAGTAACTTATATCAAACTCAATTCATTTCTCAATGAAAAAATGGCTTAAACCGGTTTCCGTGTTTTTTTGTGCCGCCAAATGTTTCAAAATAATTCCTTCGCGCAGGCCGTATTCGCTGACGGTGAGTTCCTTGCAGGCGAAGGTGTCCATGGTTTGCAGGACGAGGGCCGTGCCGGCGATAATGAGGTCTTCCCGGCCGCGTTCCAGGGGCTTGAGTTGCAGTCGCTCTTCCAGCGACCGGTTTTTTAAATCATCGAGAATCTTGTGGATGTTTTCTTTTTGCAGAGTCGCGCCATGTACTTTTAACGGGTCGTAAGGATAAATGTTTTTGTCCAGCGCCGCCAGGGTGGTTACGGTGCCCGCCGTTCCGATCATCAGATCGACCGCTTCGTCCGGCAGGCGGCTCCGCACGCCTGCCAGTTCAGCCCGCAGATGGTTTTCCAGGGCTTGGTACTCTGTCGGATCGACCGGATGGCGCGAGATGAACTTTTCCGTCAGGCGCACAACGCCCAGGGAGGTGCCGGCGGCCTTCAGGATGTGTTTTCCTCTTGAGAGAATATATTCCGTGCTACCGCCGCCGATGTCGAACGTCAGTACGGTTTTCCCTTCGCCGGATATTTTCCATAGTACGCCCTCGAGCGTTAACCGGGCCTCTTCTTCCCAGGGGATCACCTGGATATCCAGGTTTGTTTTTTCCTTGACCCGTTGGAGGAATTCTTCGCGATTGGCCGCTTCCCGCACCGCGCTTGTCGCCACGGCGTAGATGGGCATTTCGCCGTGTTGCCGGCAGGTGTCGAGGAAGCCGCGCAAGGCGTCCAGGGTTTTTTCGATTCGGTGGTTGAGCAGGCGTTTGTTCGAGTCGATGCCCTCGCCCAACCGGGTAATGGCCCGGCCCGACGCGACTTCCCGGAGGGTCGGTTCCAGCGCCAGGATGGTCATGCGCGCGGTGTTGGCGCCGATGTCTATGGAAGCTATTTTTTTCATCAGGCTAAATGGGGAGCATCCGGTCGCTGTCCAAAGTTAAAAGCAAATAAAATCCCGCAAACGCGAAAATGCAGTTGGTCCCCCAACTGGCCAGCAGGGGGCTGAACGTGCCCCCGTGGCCCAGGGAAATGCCCATTGCGTAAAGGAAGGAAAACGCAAAACCCAGCGCCAGGCTGATGCCGACGCAGAACAGCAGGCCGCCCGTCCGGCTGGTCCGTATGGAGAGAGGAATTCCTATCAACGCCATCACCACGCTGACAAAGGGATAGGAAATCTTGTGGTGCAGATCGACCCATTGGCGGGCGGTGTCTTTGCCCTGCGAGGCCAGCTCGAGGATATTCTGATACATCTCCGTCAGCGACATCTCTTCCGGCTGTTTACGGGTTTTGTTGAAGTCCGCGGGGGTTTCCGGGATCGGGAAGGTTCGTTTGTTGAAATAGCTTGTTTCGACCACGCTGTTGTGGTCGAACCGGCGGACAAATCCATCCAGAAATTCCCATTCCTTGCCGTTCCACAGCGCCGCGGCGGCGTCGATGCGCTGTTTGACGAAAGGGCCTTTATCCGGAACAAAAATACTGACTTTTTTCATCAGGGACCGGCCCGGATCGTAATAATTGATGTTCCAAATCCAGTTGTTGGGCGACCGGTACCAGATTTTGTCTCTCTGGATTGCGCCCGCGGGTTGTTTTCCCCGGACCTTTACGAAGAAAATATAATTCATCTCCTTATTGGTTTTCGGAGCGATGTATTCGTTGATGCCGATGACGATGATGGCGATGGCTACCGATGCCGCGATGATCGGCATGGTGATCCCGGTAACGCCGATGCCGCAGGCTTTCATGGCCGTGAACTCGTTGTTCCGGGCAAACGAAACCATGGTAATCACCGTAGCCAGAAGCACCGCCTGCGGAGCGATGAAAAAAATGATGAAGGGGATTTTGTACAAATAGAAAGCGGCCAGGTCCGTCCACGGCGAATTTCTGACCAGAAACTCATCCACTTGCTCGAAAAAGTCCACGATCAAAAAAACGCCGATCATGGCGCCCGCCGTCAGCAAATAGACCTGAATAAATTTTTTTAAAACGTAGCGTTTCAGCAGTTTCATGAGTCGTTGGATATTTTGTCAGGAAACAGGGGGTGCACCTCGGGTATATATTTTGCCAGAGTATCTCGAAAGAGCGCAAGTTCCGGATGGCGGCTCAGGGTCTGCCGCACGTAACCGAGCGTATCGGGAATATAGGAGAGGTAACGCCCGGTTCCATGGTGCATCTTTTGGAACGCGAACGTGCCGACGGCTTTTAAATTTCTTTGCACGGCCATCAGGTCGAAGATATGGAAAAAGTTTTGGCGGTTCATTTTTTGGCCCTCGGCGTTTTCCTTAAGTTGAATGAACAATTCCGTCATTTCCCGAACCAGATCGTCGTCCACGTGGACATAAGAATCTTTCAGTAGAGAAACCAGGTCGTACTGGCAGGGGCCCATCCGCGCATCCTGGAAATCGAGAATTTTAAGCTGGTCGTTTTGCACCATCAGGTTTCGACTATGGAAATCCCGGTGGGTGAAACAGAGGCTTTGCGCGGCAAGGGTCTCGCAAACAGGCCGAAAAGCTCCGCGAATTTCCGCCAGGTCCCGCGGCGACAGGGAGCGTTTTTGCAGGCCTTCTACGTAATGAGTCAGCATGAAATCGAATTCCCACATCAATTTGTCGACGTCGAACCGCAAATGGAATGCGGGGCAATCGGGGCCGATTTGCCGGGTGGCGCGGACTTGCATCTCGGCGAGAAGGGTCACTGCCCGGCGGTACCAGGCTTTCCTGTCGTCCGGGCTTCGATCCGGGCCGACCAGGTCGAGAAAGAGAGTATCGCCGAAATCTTCCAGAAACAGGAACCCTCTTTCGGCGTCATGATGAAACACCTCCGGCGCCGGCACGCCCAGACCGCGCAGGAATTTTGCCAGCCGCGCAAAATCGGGTTCTTTTTCGCGCTCCGGCTTTTCCAGCCACATGAGGATGACGGCGAGCTTTTTCTTTTCCCGGGATTTTTCCCGGAACGTCAAACGAAAATACCTGCGTGTTGACGCATCGCCCGGCAGAGGGGTGATTTTTAAGTCTGTGACGGCCTGTTGAAAAATCGATTCCAGCTGTTCCCACCAGTAAGTTTCCGGAAGGCCGGGAAATTTTAACGGTTTTTTTGTGGTAGAATCTCTTCTCAATTTTTGTTCTTTATTGACGTTAAAAAACAGGAAAATAATGAACCTATTTGTTTTCGCCTTCATCTAAAAGGGTTCAAGCGCTATTAAATTTATCGAAGGAGAAATCATGCCGAAACCATCTTATCATATTCTCGTTTGTGTCAATCAGCGTCCTCCGGGACATCCCAGGGGCTCCTGCGGGGAGAGCGGTGCGCAGGCCCTGTTGGAAAAGTTCTCCATGGGCATCGAATCGAAGATGTTGTTTGAAAAAGCCATCCTTTCTTCCACGTCCTGTTTGGGACCATGCTCCATGGGGCCCGTGGTGATCGTTTATCCCGACGGTGTCTGGTACAACAAAGTCAAGCCGGAAGACGTCGAAGAAATCCTTGAACAGCATATTGTGCAAGGCAAAAAAGTGGAGCGGTTGGAAGTCCCTGCCGAACTCTGGGGATAGCGTATCGTATCCACCGTTGTCCCTCCTGAAACTTTCTTCGGGTTTCGGACGGTCTTTCGCGGAAGAATTTCCGCCGTCTTGTTTAGCCCGGTTTGCGCGCGGTGGCGGCGTGTTGGATGCGGTCCTTAATCTGCCGCCAGAGTTCCTTTCTCCCCCTATGGGTTTTGCTTGAATACGGTGTAATCTCCGCGGAAACCTCCGGCGGCAGAGCCTCGGCAATCTTTTTCAACTGCTTGCTCCGTTCTCTCTGTGAAAGTTTGTCCGATTTTGTCACCGCCGGGATATAGTCGATTCCGCTTGCCTCGAGCCAGTCTTTTAAATCGAGGTCCAAATCGGTGAACCCGCGCCTGATGTCGATGATGAAAATAACGGCTATCAGAGTTTCGCGGTTCAACAGGTAATGTTCGACCAGCTTTTTCCATTTCCTTTTGACAGCCGCCGGAACCTTGGCGTAGCCGTAGCCGGGAAGGTCGGCGAATATCATCAGATCGTTGATGCGAAAGAAATTGATCATCTGCGTTTTGCCCGGGGTGGCGCTGGTTTTAACCAGCTTTTTGCGGCGCACCAGGGAATTGATCAGGGAGGATTTGCCCACATTGGACCGGCCGACAAAAGCAAACTCCGGAAGGGCGCCGGGCGGGTACTGCCTGGCGGACACGGCGCTGATGATGAATTCAGCCGAAATGATTTTCACGGCAGACCTCCGCGGAACGCGGGATTTTTTTAAGGCTTGTACCTCGTTTCCATCCAGGGGGGGCAACGTTTGCTAAAAGGGAATGGAATCGAGCGCCATTTGCATGAGCATGGAAGGGAAAAACCCGATGAGAATGATTGCGAGAGAGCTTACGGCGACCAGCGCCCCCATGCCGCCGTTGATGCTGATGGTTTCTGACCCCGCTTCGTCCTGGAAATACATCATCACGATAACGCGCAGATAAAAGTAAACGGCGATCATGCTGGCGATGACCGCCAATATGGTGATGAGGACGTATCCCTGTTTAATGGCGGAAACAAAAAGGTAAAATTTTCCGAAAAAGCCGGCGGTGGGGGGGAATCCGGCCAGGGATACCATGAACAAGCTCATGGTGGCGGCGAGCAAGGGTTTGCGTTTGGCCAGCCCCTTAAAGCGGTAAATAGAGTTTGCTTCCTCACCTTCCCCTTCCATGATGTAGACGACGGCGAATGCGCCGACGTTCATGAACAGGTAAACGCCCAGGTAAAACAGGATACCGGCCACGCCCTCCTGCGTGTTGGTTACGATGCCGATTAAAAAATACCCGGCGTGCGCCACTCCGGAATAAGCCAACATACGCTTCATATTGTCTTGAAAGATCGCCGCGGTATTGCCTGCGAGCATGGTGATGACCGAGATGCCGAAAAGAAAGGGCGTCCAGACTTCATGAATTTCCGGCAAGGAGATGAAAAACACCCGGACCATGAAGGCGAACGCCGCGGCCTTGGTGGCAACCGACATGAAACCCGTGATCGATGTGGGCGCGCCGTGATAGACGTCCGGCGTCCAGGCATGGAAGGGAACCAGCGACACTTTGAAAGCGAGACCGGAAAACAACAGCGCCATGCCGATATACACCAGAATGTTGCTACTGTATGAGTTTTCCCGCAACAACTGGCCGAGAAGACGGATCTCAGTAGTCCCGGTTCCCGCATAAATCAGGGCCATCCCGTAAACCAGTATTGCGGAAGCAAAAGCGCCGGTCAGCAAATATTTTACGGTGGATTCCTGGGAAATCCTGCATTCCCAGGCCAGTGGGACGTCGTCGCTTGGTCCTTCCAGTCCCGTGCCGTGCTTGGCGGAAAATCCGCACAAAATGTAAAGCGCGAAAGAAAACAATTCCAGGGCGACGAAAGCGGTGATCATGTTTCCCGCCTTGGCGAGAAACATCATTCCCGCCACCGCCATTAAAACCAGTGCGAAATATTCCGGTTTGTTTTCATGGTCGGGTTTGGGATAACGGATGGCGCTGGATATGGGAAACAGAGCCATGAACAGGAAAATGACATTGAAACTTTGCGAAAAACGATCATTGATCAATGCCTGGCTGAAAATTCCCGGGTCGGCGTCCATGCCTGCATGAGGCGCGATGCTCCACAAGTAAATCGACGCCGGTAGCGCCGTGCCAATTCCGATCAACGCCGCTTTGGACAGAAACCCGTTGGAGTCGAACGTTTTCCTCAACCCCAACAATAAAATGGACAACGCCGTGAGAAGAATAATGATCTCCGGCACCAGCGCAATCCAGTTCATGTCCTCAAAATGGATGAAAGCTTTCATGAGTTCAAAATACCGGCGGTCTGAAATGGGGTTTTAGCGTGGTTGCTGGATTCTCCGCCTTTGTTGAAGCTTTGTAGAACATTTCCATTTTTTTTTCAAGGAAATGTTGAAGCAGGATTTCCGGGCGGCGCTTTTCGCCCTGGAGATTAAGGTATAATATTGAATAGCATAAAACCGTTTTCCTCTTGTTGGACTCGACTGCCCATGAAGGTTGCAGGCAAACGCATGTGGTTATTGATGGTGATCGTCCTGGCGCCGCTGGCTCTATCCGGCCCTTTGGCGGGCGATATCTGGGCGGAGGATGGGTTCAACCGTCCGGTTCAACTCACCACCAACCCCGGCGAGGATTTTGCTCCGGCGGTTGCCGGAGACGGTTCGTTCATGGTTTACGTTTCCGACCGGTCGGGCAACCTTGACTTGTGGTGGAAACGCCTGGGGCCGGGACCCGGTGCGCCCGACCGGCGATTGACGTTTCACAGCGCCGCCGACACCACCCCCACCTTGAGTCCGGACGGCAAGTGGGTGGCGTTTATTTCGCATCGCTCCGACGCCAAGGGCGACTTGTACCTGCTCCGGCTGGATGGCCAGGCAACCGACGGGGAGCCGGAAACCGTCCGCCTGACCGGCGCCGGGTCCTCCGAAAGCGATCCGGCATGGTCGGCAGACGGGAAATTCGTTTTTTTCTCCTCACTCGCCGCAAATGGCAATTTCAAGAAGATTTACAAAATCGGCGTTAAGGGCAAGTCCAAAACTCCGGTATCGCCCATGGAGGGTTTCAACGGGGCGGTTTCGCCGGACGGCCGCTATCTGGCTTTTGTCTCCAAAAAAGACGACCCCAGCGGTTCGTTGTGGGTTCAGGATTTGCAAGGCAGTGGCCTCGCGCAAGTCACGCGGGGTGATGATATCGATGTCTCTCCCGCCTGGTCCGTGGACGGAAAACGGATTTATTTTGTCCGTTACCGGGATGACACCAATGGGGATGGGCGGCTGACGATCGAGGACCGCGCCAATATCTGGAGTTTGGAATGGGTGAATGGAGCGGGGAAATTGCGGCAATTGACCGACAGCTCCACGTACGATCTTTTCCCTGCGAGCGCTCGCGGGAAACTTATTTTCACTTCCGACCGAAAAACCAATAGCGACATCTGGGAGCTTCCCGCCCAAGGATTGTTTCCCCTGCCCGGCGATTATGCCGCCGCCCTGAAAAAGACCGAGGCTTTGTGCCCCGGCCTTCAAACCGTTTCCTACCGTTGTTTGTTGGCGTATACCAATCTGGTCGAAAATTTCAGCGGCGAGGAGGGGATCGCCCGCGCTCATTACCGGCTGGCGCAAGGGCATCTGCGGATGGGGCACTCTAATTTCGCGGAAAAGATTTTCAACGCTTTGTTGAAGGAAGCGCCCGGCGATCCGCTTTACCGGGGTCTCGCGGAGATTGATCTGTTGCTGTTGCAGGCGGCGAAATCAAAAAAATCGGGGAAATCGGTTTACCGGCGGGAAATCCGGAAAATCCTGAAACCTCTTGAAACTCTGACAGGCCATGAAGAACCCGGCGTTGCCGCCCGCGCCTATCTGGAAATGGGCAACGTGAGTTTTGAACTGGAGGAGTTGAACCGGGCTTTGAATTTTTACAAAAAGGTTATCGCCGAATATCCCCGACAGCGGAATATCGCCGCGGAGGCGGCCTGGTCCCAAAGTAAAATTTATACCACGGTCGGGGACCACGACAATCTGGTTCTGGCTTTTGTGCGGGTTGTTCGGGATTACTACGACGTTGAGGTTTGGCGGCAAAAGGCTATCCGGGAAATATTCGCCTTGTTTGAAAAACAACCTGTCCTGGAGGACAAGGTGTCCGAACTGCGAGCTCTTTCCGTGAAATACGAGAAAGCGCCTGCGTTGGCCGCGGCTCTGCAAAACCGCATCGGAGAATTATATTACCGGGCCAGCGAAAACCTCCTGGCCAAGGAAGCCTATCAACAAACCATCAAGCGTTTTCCGGATGTGGTTTCCGAAAAATTCAAGGCCCAGTTTGCGCTCGCCAACATTTACTCCGAGGAAGAAAACTTTGAAAAGTCTCTGTCCTACTACCAGGAGATTGCCGCCGCCGGGGAATCGGAGGAGTTAAAAGCGAGCCGGCAAAAAGCCCGCGCCGGGTATATTCGCAAATCCATTGAAAAAGGCAAATGGGAACTCAAGGTGGGGGAGACCAAGCTGGCGTTGAAAAGTTTCCTCAAACTGATCGCTTTCAGCCCCGAAACCATAGAGGCGCACCGGGGCTACGTGCAGGCCGGCGCGGCGCTGGGGAAGATCGACGATGCCATTCGATTTTATAAAAGCCGTTTGGGAAAAAACGGCGGCTCGGCGGCGGATCATTACGCCCTGGGCCTGGCCTACACGTACCTGAATCCGCCCGGCCTGGATGAGGCGGAAAAAGAGATCGGCCAGGCGTTGTCGGTCAATTCCCAGGATGTTTATTTCCATCAGACTCTCGGCTGGGTGTTTGAGCAAAAAGAAACTCTGCAAAAAAAAGAGGATTATCTGGAACGGGCTCTTCAGGAATACCAAACGGCCCTGGCGCTCAACGACGAGGACCGGAACCCGGAAAACGAGGCCAATCTTTTGTTGAATCTGGGTAACGGCAATTACCTGCTGAAAAACTTTTCCACCGCCTATCACTATTACAAACAAAGGGCGGCAGTGCAGTTGGCCTTTGCCGATCCCAGACGGGCCGCCGTTTTTTATCAGCGGTTCGGCGAAAGCGCTTTTAAGGCCGGAAACTCTGTCGCCGCTGTGCGCCAACTGCAAAAGGCGTTGGAAATCGTTTCGGCAAACAAGGAATTGAAACGGATGGCCGAGCTCAACGACCGCATCGCCCTGGCCTATCAGGATCAGAGAAAGTACGCCGGGGCCGTGGAACATTTTACGGCGGCGATGGACCTGCACCGCAAAACCGGCAATTACAAGTCCATGACCCGGGCCATGCGGAACATTGCCAACAATCTGTTCTGGTTGAGCCGGCAGGAGGGCGGAGAGGATGCCAGGGCGATGAGCCACGCGCTTGCCAATTACTTCCGGGCGGTGGAAAACCTTGAGAAATTCGGCGTGATCGGCAAGGACAAAAAGTCCGGGGATGGACTGATTAATGTTCAGGTCGAAACCCCGTTGGGTGAAAACGCCTCCACCGCCGCCTCCGGATTCGATGAGGTGGGCGAGAAAAAAATGGCGTTTCACTACATCGGAAAAATTTATGGCGATTTCAAGGAATATGGGAAGGCGGTCGATTATTTCCAAAAGAAACTCGACTTAGTCGCCGATAATCTCGATCCCGAAAAAGATGTCGCCGCTCTCCTGGAAAAGGCCCTGATACAAAATCAGATCGGAAATTTTTCTTATCGAAAAGGCGACTACGACTTCAGCCTGCGCTATTTCCGGTTGTCCTATGACGCGAGCCGGCAATTGCGGAATCGGCGCGGGATCGTGGTGAACGCCGCCAATATGGGCCGGGTTCTCCTTGCCAAACTCCAGTCCCGTCCCATTGGCCCGTTGCGCGATGAAATCCAGAATACCGTTAAACTGCTTGAGGACGCAGTGACCCGAATGGAAAAGTTCCGAAACTTCCCCAACCCGGAATACGGTGTTTATCTGCGAAATTATCTGGGGATTTTTTATCAATACCTGGCGCGGCTTTCGCAAGGCGGGCAAGCCGCGGTTGGTGGAAAACAAACAACCGGCCGGCCGCCGGTGGAAGCTTTTCTCGCCGCCTATAAGGAATTGCGAAAAGAATCGGATCTCTATTTCAAGGGATTCGACAAGTTCGGCAAAAAGTCGGCGCGTTTTTTTGAGCAGGCGTTGTCGGCGGCCGGGAACCTGGCTCCGGGTCCTGAAAAGGACAAACTGGAAGCGGCGTTGCGGCAAAACCTTTTGGTGGCCAACTCCTTGGCTCGGAAACCCGGCAAGTCCAAAAACAATAAAAAAGTTTCCAGCGGCAATCGCGAGCCCCTTCCGTACCGGTGGCAGTTTGAGTTTCTGCAATCCCTGGAGAAGGATGGAGACGAGCGGTTGGCTTTGCTTTTGCAAGCGGAAAAGCAGTTGTCCCGCCTGCCTTATGGACTGTTGCCCGCCGATGCCAGTTCCCGGGCCATGTTGACGGAGCTTTATCAGGTACTGACCCGTGAGATGTTCGACCGGCGGAAATACCGTGAGGCCATGTATTTTTCCGAGAAGGGCCTGCAATGGAGTTTGATCGCTCTGCGCCAGGCTCCGCCGTTGAAAACCCGGCAATTCCAGGACGAGACCCGACAGGATTATTATGCGGAGCTTGAAAGTCTTGCCGCCCAAATCAAAGAGGCGGTTGACGGAATGTCGGAGGGCCAGCCGAAATTGGATGAGGATGGGTTGCAGGCGCTTTTGGATGAGTACGCGGAGTTCGTGTCTCTTGTGCGGGAGGATGACCGGGAACTGGCTTCCTTGTTTTATCCGGAAGTTCCGGATGCCCAGGCCATGCAGGCCTTGTTGCGGCCGGGCGACCTGGTCTTGAAATATCAAAAGATCAATGACCGGATTCTGATTTGGGCAATCGACCGCTCGTCAGTCCGAGGCGGAAAATTCGTCTGCGATCCCGGAATTTTGAAACTTCTTTCCCGGGTGGCGTCGGGTGCCGTCAAAATCGGGCCGCGGGAAATCGCCGACCTCTCCAATACGTTCGTGGTGCCGGTCGAGAAGTTGCTGGGTCGGGCAAAATTTCTCTATCTTGTTGCCGGCGGGCCCCTGGAGTTTTTGCCGTGGGCGGCAATGAGCTTCAAACAAAGACCGTTGGTGGAAGCGCTTCCCATCGCGTTTCTCTCTTCGTTTTCACAGTATTATTTTTCCCAGGCCAGGAAAAATCTGTATAACTCCCGTTTGCTGGCCGTGGAGTTTCCGGAGAAAGCCTTTGCCGGCATCGGCCCCTCCTTTGCCGCGGCGCAAAACCTTGCCGGCGGCGAGGGGGCGTCGGACCGTTTCCGGACCCATTGGCAAAATTATGGAGTGCTGGATATCGAGAGTCCGGTTGTGCTGAGGAGCGCGGTTCCAGAGGATTCCTATATCAGCATGACGCGCAACGAAGACCATTTTGAACGGTTGAGCTTGAGGGAGCTTTTCCGCACCACCCTGGGCGGGAATTTCATTGCCCTCAACACATTGAAGTTGGAAGGTGGCGGCGAGTTGTCGCCGACCGCATTGCTTTTGCAAGGCTTGACGTTTACGGGGTATCCGGGCGTTTTGCTGGGGATGTGGAATCCTCCCAACCGGGAGGAGTTTCTCGATCTGTTCTACCGCGATTTTCGCAAGGGCAACCCGGCGGAGTCTCTTCGTCGCGCCCAGGTCGAACTGGCCCGGCGGCATCCCGGCTCCTACGGCTGGGCGCGGTACCGGTTTTACGGTTTCCCCGGCATGACGGAACATGAAAAACAAATCTTCGCGCAAGCTCATTTCGATGCCAACGTCACAAACGGGCTTCAGGCGTTTTCCGAAAAACGCTGGGAGAGTTCCATCAATTCGTTTGAAAAAGCCCTGTCGCTGATCGGTTTTCTCCCGGAGAAAAAATTTCAGCAGGAAATCTACAAAACGCTGGCTCTGGGGGCTTATAACCTTAAGGATTACCCGGCCGCGATCAAGTATCAGTTGGAGCTGGTGCGGCTGGCGGAGCAGGCGGACGACCCGGAACAATTGGCGCAGGCCGTTTATTTTCTCGGAATCCTGCATTCGCGGGCGGAACAGTATCCCCGCGCCGTGGAGCTTTTGCAAAAAGCCCTGTCCATTTATCAGGAATATGAGTTGTTGGACCGGCTGGCGGAAAGCTACAGCACCCTGGGTATCGTCGAGGAAAATGCACTGGATTACGGCAAAGCGTTGCAGGCGTTTAATGCCTCGCTGAAAATCAACGAGGAAATCGGCGAGGATTTAAACAAGGGACGCGAACTGCGAAGGATCGGCCGGATTTACTATTTAAGGCTCGCCAATTACGATGAGGCGAGAAAATATTTTGCCGAGGCCAACAAGCTTTTTCAGGAACTGGATCAAACGGACCAGATTGCAGAGACGTTACTGGAGCTGGGATTGGTGACGGAAAAGCAAGGGGATTTCGACCGGGCACTGGCGCTTTATCGGCAGGCGCAGAGCCTGGCCGAGGTTCATGACTTGCAACTGGGACTGTCAAAATCGCTACTGTACCAGGGAAACAGCTATTGGTACCAGGGGAATTACCAAAATGCCTTCCGGATGCAAAAACGCTCCCTGGAGATCGCCGAGGCGATCGGCGACAAACGACAGCAAACATTTATTCACAACACGCTTGGCCTGATTTACTGGACGCTGAATGATTCGGAACGCGCCCTGCGGTCGTTGCACAAGAGTCTTGACCTGGCCAGGGAAATCAACTCGCTTTTGGATATTGCCACCGCGTTCAACAACATCGGATTGATTTATCGCAAGGACAAGCAGTACGGCAAGGCCATCGAATTTTTCAATAAAGCCCTGGAACGGGATATTCGTCTCAAATCCAAATGGGGGCAGGGCTACACGCATCGCAATCTCGGCATAAGTTATCTGCGCATGGGGCGCTTGGATCAGGCGGAAAACCACATCAAGCAGGCGGTCGGTCTGAGCCGGGCAATCGGCAACCGGACCAATGAGGTCAAGTCCATGCTGGAGTTGGGAAACCTGGCTTTGAAGAGAAAACAGTGCGCGGCGGCGATTGCTGTTTTCCGGAAAACGGAGACGCTGGCGGCGGCTCTGGGTATTCCCGAGGTGCGCTGGCGCGCCTTGCGGGGCCAGGGGATGTGCCTGGCGCAGACCGGTCGGCCGGACGAAGCCGTCGCCGCTTACAAAAAGGCCGTGGATACCGTGGAAAAAATGCGGGCCGCCATCAAAATCGAGGAGTTTCAGAACGGGTTTCTTACGGACAAGCAGGATGTCTACAAGGAACTGATCCTGTTGCTCCTCGACCAGGGAAAAAACGAGGAGTCTTTTTCCTTTGCGGAACGCGCCAAATCGCGGAGCTTCATCGACCTGCTGGGCAACAACAAGATCAATTTGAAAAACGAAGTCAGCCAAAAACTTTATGACCGCCTGATCCGTCAAAAAAATAAAATCAGGAAATTGGAAGAGGCTCTTGGCCGGTCCGGGGACGGGGACAAAACCCGGCAACTTTCCGCCCAACTGGTTGCCGAGCGTGACCGTTACCGGGATTTTCTAATCGACGCCAAGGAACAAAGCCCGCAAATTTCAAGTTTCATTGCGGTGGAATCGATCGGCCTGAAACAACTTCAAGGATTGTTGGAGATAAACGTCGCCCTGGTGGAATACCTTGTGACGAAAGATGAGTTGGTGGCGTGGGTAGTTAAAAAAGACGGCCTTGCGGTTGCCCGTACCCAGGTCAGCGAACAGGACCTCGCTCGGGTGGTCAAGGATTATCGAAAACGTATGCAACAATCGGCGCCGATGGACGACACGTCTGCCCGGCTTTATGCCTGGGTCATAAAGCCCATCGAGGAACACATCCGCGGCACGCGCATCCTCGGCTTGATTCCCAACGGGATTTTACATTACGTCTCTTTTGCTTCCCTTAAAGGAGACGGGGGATACCTGGTCGAACAGCACCCCTTGTTTTATTCTCCCAGCGCCTCGGTACTGCAATATACTTTTGCGAGGAAATTCGACAAGAGCAAGATCGTCAAGGTGCTGGCGGTCGGCAACCCGGATTTGGGGAGTTTGAATTACGATTTGCCGTTGGCGGAACTGGAAGCGAGGTCGATAAAATGGGATTTCCCGCAAATCGACCTTTTGACCGGCGACAAGGCCAGGGAAAGCTGGATCAAGGAGCATATCAACGATTACCAGATCATCCATATCGCTTCGCACGGAGAGTTCGATGCGGTCAACCCTCTGTTCTCTGCGTTGAAGCTGACGCGCGATGAATCCGATGACGGCAATTTTGAAGTGAACGAGGTGTTTGCCGTCAATGTCAATGCCGACCTGGTGACGTTAAGCGCCTGTCAGACGGGTTTGGGAAAGATTGTCGGCGGCGATGAACTGGTGGGCCTCAACCGGGCGTTTATTTATGCCGGTACGCACGCTATTCTTTCTTCCTTGTGGCGGGTGAGCGACATTTCCACCGCCATATTGGTCAAGCATTTTTACCGCATTTATGCTCGTGAAGAGAAAGCGGAAAGTTTGCGGAAAGCGCAGTTACTGGTTAAAAAACTCTATCCTCATCCTTCTTATTGGGCGGGATTCAACCTCACCGGCGATTATCGCTGAAAGCCGGGGAACACCTCGCCGCACTCCAGAAGAACCCATTTGTTGGAAGTGTCGCCCAACACCATTTCCAGGTGGTCGTTCAGTTTGATTAGCTTGAGGATGTCGTTTGCGAGACGGAGTCGAACCGGGTCGGAAAAACTTCCGCCTTTTAAATAAACGAATTCCTTTTCGATTTTCGCCACGGAAAACGTGTCGCTAACGGTGTGGGTGATGGGTGGGGGTTCGTCGAGAATACGTCCGGCTTCCTGATCCAGCAAGCGGTTCAGTTGCCGGCACCGGGTTTGATCGGTCGAAAGTTTTTTGATCCATTGTTGGAAGTTGATATTCGCCAAGCCATGTTGGATGTCTTTTTTATCAAGCCACTTCAAAAAAGAATAGAGTTCAAACAGAATGTTGTTGATTTCATTTTTTCCCGTTATGGAATGGCTGGGTAAAAATCCGACCATGAACCGGGCCAGAAGGGAAGGGCGTATGTCCTGTGGAGGTGCGGTCAATTTTTGTGTGCCGGCGGACTCTTCCTGATCCAGCCCGGCTTCTACCAGACAGGCATGAAAAAGGGAAAGGTTGTATCCCAACTCCGGTGTGGCCGAGTCCGGATCGGGTTTGCTACCGTGGGCGGCGGCGTAGTCTTTCATTAGTTGATAGAGTTGCATCGTCTCGGATTTTTTAAAGAATGTTTTATTTCAGGCACACGCCGGCAAAGCATTTTCCGAGGACAAGCAGGAATCGCTCGAACTCGGCGGGGCGGATATCTCCCATATTGGCCACCCGGAAGATGGTCTGGTCGAGACTGCCCTGGCCGGCATAGATAACGTATCCTTCTTTCTTGAGTTTGTCGTGGAGATTGGCATAAGAGACTGAGTCGGGAAGCTCCAGCGCGGTGAGGGTGTTGGAATGAAGTTTTTCCGGGACGAGAAATTTCAATCCCATTTCCTTGAATCCTTTCCGCAGTTGTTCCGCGGCGGTGCGGTATCGGTGAACCCGCGCATCAACGGTTTCCTCCAGCAGTTCCGACAGGGCTTCCTCGAAAGCGTAAAAGACCTGAATCGCCGGCGTGAACAGGGTCTCCTCCCGCAACTGGGCCTGATGATGGGCCGTCAGGTTCAGGTAGTGCGAACGGGGCGGGATGCCGGCCAGCCTGTCCCATTCGGTAGCGCGGAACAAAACGAACGAAACCCCGGGGAGTCCCTGAATGCACTTGTTGGCCGTGCCGACACAAAAGTCCATGTTGGTCTGGTTGAGGTCGAATGTTTCTCCCGCCAGGCTACTGATGCAATCGACCAGGAATTTTTTGTCATACCGGCGGACCAGTCGTCCGATTTCTCCGACGGGGTTCAGCAGGCCGGTGGTCGTTTCATGGTGCACCACGGCCGCCACTTCGATTTCCGGATGTTGCCGCAGGGCTTTTTCGATTTCCTCCAGGTCGGGAGGCCGGCCCCAGGGATAGTGCAGAACGTGTTTGTCGAGGTGGTGGCATTCGGCGATTTGGTTGATACGTTCGCCGTAAACGCCATTTGCGATGATTAACATGGACCGCCCGGGACTCAGGCAGGAAGCGACGGCCATTTCCAGGGCCGCGGTACCGGAACCGGAAATCAAAACCGCCGCGAAATTCTTCTCGACGGCAAAGGCCGTCAGCAGTTTTTGGCGGATGGAGTTCTGAAGATGCTTGAACTCCACTTCCCGGTGGCAGAGGTCCCCTCTCCGCAACGCCGCCGCCACCCGTTCGGAAACATTGACCGGCCCCGGATTTAACAGGACGATTCTATTCATTTCTCTATTTTTTTATTATCGCTGAAATTCCGTTTAGACAAAAATCACATCCTTGTGGAGCTTTTAAGTTTATACTACTCACATGTCATGACACAAAAATATTTGAAAGTTTTAATGGTTTATATGGATTGAAAAAGGATGGAATCTTGATTAGATTAAGATAAAAATCAAGTGGTATAACGGAATTCAGGGCGGTTTTCATCGGATGCGAAAAAAATTTTTGTTTTTGATTTGTGTGTGTTGCGGCCTGATCGGTTCTTCAGCCTGGGGGATCGGGGATTTTTCCAAGTTGCGGATCGCACAGCTCAAATATCAGGGAGGAAATTACAAGCCGCGGCCGGAGGCGGTAGAAAGCCTGCTGGCCCAGACGGCCAGAAGGACCTCGGTGGAAGTTAAACGGGAGGCCGTGGATATAAGCCTCAAAGACCCCCATTTGTTTCAATTGCCGTTTATTTTGATGTCGGGCGACAGCGCCTTCGAGCCCTTTTCTCCGGAAGAACTGAAAATATTGAGGAATTATTTGAGCTATGGAGGGTTTTTGCTGATCGACGACAGTTCCGGAAAAGTCGATTCCGCGTTTGATGATTCGGTCCGTCACATGATTTCCCAACTGTTTCCCAACACCCCTCTGGAAAGGATTTCCAGGAATCATTCGATCTTCCGGTCTTTTTATTTGGTCAACCGGGTTGCCGGCCGCGTGGTTACCCGTCCGTTTCTCGAGGGAATCACTCTCAAGGGGCGAACGGTTCTTCTTTACTCCACCAACGACCTGGAGGGGGCTTGGGCACGGAACAAACTGGGGCATTGGAATTACGATATGATCGGCGGAGGACTTATCCAAAGGAGGTCAAGCATTCGGTTGGGGGTGAACATTGTGCTGTATGCCCTCACCCTGGATTATAAAAAGGATATGGTGCATTTGCCCATTATATTGGACCGGTTGCGGAGATATCATTCACCGTGAACTTTCTAGCTGATCTACTCGGTCTGCCATTCGACGAATTCGACAATTGGGAAGTTCGGTGGGGAACAAGTGAAGTCGAATGGATTTTGGTTTTTGCGATTTTTGTGGTTCCGGTGGCTTTATGGTTTTTTTGGACCAGCCTGAGGCGGATCCGGTCTCCCTTGAACAAAGCTTTCCTTTATGGTCTGCGGGTTATCAGTTTTCTTCTGCTTCTTCTGATTTTGTTCAAACCCGAGCTCGAATTCAACAAAAGCCGAATTCAAAAAAATTCCATTGCCGTGTTGCTGGATGACAGCAAAAGCCTGGCAATCAAAACCTTTCCGGAGGAAAAGCCGCGGTTCGACATTGTTCGCCGGGTACTGAAGAAAAACCGGGATTATTTTGAGAACCTGAAAAAAGATTTTCAGGTGGATTTTTATTTTGCGTCTGATCGGATCACTGCGGTGCCCGGATCGGATATCGAGAGTCGATACCGGGTTCAGGGATTAAACACGGATTTGAATCAGGTGTTGCGGGAAGTAAAAAAGCATTATGAAGGAAAAGCGCTTCAGGGGGTGATGCTGTTTTCCGATGGCGCCGACCTGGGGGAGGATTTGGCGGAGGTCTCTGAGGAGATGGCGGATACGCTGTCCTTTTTTGAAGCGCCGATCCATACTTTCCAGGCGGGCAGTAATGAAAATTTCAAGGACCTGGGAATCGAAAAACTGGAGGGAGCCGATTTTGGGTTTGTTCGTCAGGAAGTGAATCTCTCCGTGAGCCTCATCGCCTCTTCCATGGGCAATAAAAATATTCCGCTGGTTCTCAAAGAGGGCGACAAGGTTCTGGTGTCGAAAGTTATCGAGATCAAAGAGGGGCAGAGCCGCTACAAAACCGATCTGCAATTTGTTCCCAATACGACAGGCAAAAAAGTTTACACTCTTTCCGTGCCGCTGTTCGTCGGCGAATCCATTGAAAGCAATAATCGCAAGGAATTTCAGGTCAAGGTGATCCGCGACCGCATCCGGGTTCTGCTTTTGAATGGGCGTCCTTCCTGGGATGCGCGGTTTCTTCGGGAAGTTCTCATCAATAACCCCAAAGTCGACTTGTTGTCGTTTTTTATTCTCAGAAGCTTTTCGGACGATGTGCAGGCCTCGGTTTCGGAGCTGAGCCTTATCTCGTTTCCATCCAATTTACTGCTGAGCGACTATCTGGGTTCATTCGACCTGGTGATCTTTCAAAATTTTCGATACAAGCCTTTTATTCAAAAGCAGTATTTGGAGAATATTGAAAAATACGTGCGTCATGGCGGCGCTTTCATCATGATTGGAGGCGATCTCTCTTTCCAGGGCGGAGGGTATTACCAGACGGGGGTCGATAATATTCTTCCGGTCAGGATCCGAAGTAAAACGAGCCAGTTTTTAAACGATGCCTTCAAACCGCGGATCGGCAAGCAGTTTGCCCACCATCCCATCCTGCGTCTGGAAAAAAGCGAGGAACTGAATCATGAGGCCTGGAGTTCCATGCCGGAACTCAGGGGATTGAATATCGGCCTGGAGCCAGCGAAGGATGCTCAGGTCTTGATTCGTTATACGAAGACGGGAGATCACGGCGACGCCTATCCCGTCCTGGCGGTCCGCAAGAACGGCGACGGGCGCTCCCTAATTCTGGCGACGGACTCCTCCTGGGCATGGAATTTTCTGCGGGTTGGGCAGGGGGGTAGCGGAAGGTACTATCAAAACTTCTGGAACAATGTGGTGGCCTGGATGACGAACGAGCCGGAAACTCAGCAGATTAAAATCGAAACCGACAAGGAACGGTACAGGGAAAACGAAAAGGTACTGATCAAAGTTAAAATGCTGAGGGAGGATTATAATCCCCTTCCCAACGAAAAGATCGACTTGATTCTTCATTCCATTTCCAATGGGAAAACTCTCTCCAAGCATACGTTACAGACGAATGCGTTGGGTGAAGCGAATTTTGAATTTACTCCTTCGGGAGAGGGTTTTTATTCCGCCCGGTTGAAACGGGCAGCCGAAGATCTCAAAAAAGAAGCGTTGTTCAGCGTCTTTAGCGAAACGGCGGAGTTTGAAAAGCCCCTCATCAATAGTTTGCTCTTAAAAACCATGGCGGAAGCGACGGGCGGCGCTTTCCGGGTTTTGGATGAGCAGACAAATTTGGCCGACCAGCGATTCTCCAATCCGGAAGTCCGCACGAAGTCGGACAGTAAAATCCTCTCCTTGTGGGATAATTGGTGGGTTTATTTTATGTTCATCGGTTTCCTGTCCATGGAATGGTGGACTCGCCGAAAACTGGGGCTGAGTTGAATGGTGAGCCGTTCTTCCGCGGTTTTGCGCCATACCCTTGTAAAACAAGCGATTTTCTAGTAGAATCGACCCGCTGGCATTTGCGATCAATCCCGCCACCTGACGGGTCGTTCCCGCCGTTTTCCGATCAACAATGGTGAATATCTTTGAATCAGCCGAATATAAAAACCTGGGTTCGTGAACGGATTTTATTCCTGGGATTGATCATATTTGTCCTGGGCGCCGTAGCTTATGTCGGAGCCGAAAAGATAGTCGGTTCAGACAGCCATTGGTTGCTTCCGGTTAGGGAATTTTCTCTCCTGATGTCCCTGATCGGAGTGGTTTCCCTGGCTTACGAAATTTTTCTTCGGGAACTTTCGTTCAACGAATACAAGGCGGCGCTTGAGGAAATCGTCAATCCCGACGCGGTGCGCCTGGGCATCAAGGGTATTTATAAGAATCGGTCCGAACTGGGCCGGGCGTATTCCTTCGAGTCTCTTTTTAAGGATGTGAAACGCGAGATATTCATCGGCGGCACGTCCTTGCTTTCCATCGCCACCAGCAGTCGCGAGCTTATCAGGGAACAAATCCTGAAAGGTATCAATGTCAGATTATTGCTGATGGACCCCAATTCCCATGTGGTGGATCTCATCACCCGCCAGGGCAGGGGCAAGCCGACCTTCAAAAATGAGATCAGAACTTCATTGCTCTTGTTGCAGAAATTGCAGGATGAACTGGACAACGATACCCAGGCGCATAAAAAAGGCAAACTGCAAATTCATGTCTACAGCGTCATTCCTTCCCATTCTTTCATCGCCATCGATGCGGACGGACCCCGTTCGTATGGATTGATTATCGCCGATATCGGTCCGTACCTGGGGCGTAATATGCCCCGGCCCAGCATGGTGGTGATTAACAAAAGAAACGGCATCTATGAGTACTGGCAACAATTGAACGCCGCGATGTGGGAGGAAAGTGAAAGTGCGCGGCTGGACATTACGGCGCCGGTGAGTTCCAAAACCAAAACTCTGGTTTTGGTCAGCGGTACGCAGACGGAGTGCTATGACGGTGAAACCGATACTTGGGGGTCGGCTTCCCTCTGCTCGATGAACGGCGGATGGCGGTCGATCAAGGGAAGCCAGTGGATTTGGGTCCGGGAGTCCGTCACGCTTGAGGAAGCGAAAACCGGCAGTCAAAACCGGTTTCGCACAAAATTTCATATCCCGGCTGGCAAGGCGGATTCGATTCCGCGGGCGGATCTTTTTATTCGTAGCGATGACGCCTGTCGCATCTCGGTCAACGATGTTGGGCTTGTGCAACAGTTTGGCGGCGCCGAATATCCGGACCCGTTTATCATCGACATCAGAAAGTATCTTAAAGAGGGAGAAAACATCATTCACTTTGAGGTAAACAACTTCGCCAAACCCGCCGCCGTTTCGCCGGGCGACAACCCCACCGGCCTTATCTACCGCCTCCACGTGGAACACCGGGAATAAATTTTTGGTGGGTGCTTCAGAATGAAGTCCAAGGGGGGTTTTGCCTTTCCCCCGAGATGTTTTTTGCTGAGTTTGCGCGGTGCCTTGCTCGGTGTTTTTGCGTGGCAAAGGCGGTGTCGCCACCGAGCTTATATAACCTATTGATTTATAATGAATAGTTTTGTTCTCTCGGCAAGGCGTTTCCGTCCGCCGCAAAAGATTGAATTCTATGATTGACAGGCGGTGGCAGGGCTTTATAATCCCTGTTTTGGCTTTATCTTTTGGCCTTCAGACGGGACATTGATATGATGATTGTTAGCAACGGCTTTAAAAATGTTAGGGAGTCATCGGTATGACCGAATATTTTTTCGTGGCCGTGTTTGGAGTCGTGGCCTTGATCGTCGTGGCGGGCTTGCTGGTGCTTTCCACGATCCTGGGTCCGCGAAGACCGAACGAATCCAAGGTCCTTCCCTACGAATGCGGCATGGTTCCCAAGGAAGAGGCCAAGGGAAGGTTTCCCGTTCGGTTTGCGACCATCGCCATGCTTTTTATCATTTTCGATATCGAAGTGGTGTTCATGTATCCCTGGGCGGTTGCCCTGGATGAATTGCAGTTGTTCGGGTTTATTGAGATGTTGGTATTTATCGCCATTTTAGGGATCGCTTACGTCTATGTTTGGGGACGAGGAGGTTTGGAATGGGATTAATAGATGGAGCAGTCGATCTTTTAGAGACCGAACTGAATAACATTAAACTGAACGTCAAGGATATCCTGGATCAAGTGGAATACGAAGCGTCCGGGGCGGTGTATGACAGCATCCTGACCACAAAGTTGGGAAGTGTCATCGGCTGGGCGCAAAAAAACGCCCTGTGGCCGGCGACTTTCGGGTTGGCGTGTTGCGCCATTGAGATGATGGCCGTGGCCAACTCCCGCTGGGATGCGGCGCGTTTCGGCGCGGAAGTATTTCGCGCCTCGCCGCGGCAGGCGGACCTGATGATTGTTTCGGGCCGCGTTTCGAGGAAAATGGCTCCCGTGCTGACGCGGATTTACGACCAGATGCCCGACCCCAAGTGGGTGATTGCCATGGGCGCCTGTTCTTCCTGCGGCGGGATTTTTAACAATTATGCCATCGTCCAGGGCGTGGACCGATGGGTGCCGGTGGATGTTTATGTCCCCGGTTGTCCGCCGGGACCCGAAGCGCTTCTGTACGGGATCATCAAGCTTCAGGAAAAAATCATGGCGGAAGCCGGCAGTGACAAGGCCCGGTTGAGAGCGGCATGACCAGCGAGGAAATCCTGCAAAGGGTGAAATCCTGTTGCGGCGAAAGCATCCTTCAAGCCGAGGTTACGCTGGGAGATGCGGTGATCCATGTCGGCCCGGATACCCTCCATGACACCGTAAAAGTTCTCAGGGACGACCCGGAATTGAATTTTGATTATCTGAGTCATATCACGGGCGTCGATTACCTGGAGCAGGAGAGGGACCTCCGGTTTGAATCGGTTTACGAATTTCATTCGATCGCGAAAAACCATTCGATCCGCGTGCGCGTCGCTTTGCCGGAGGAGAAACCTACGGTGCCCACCATTTCCGACCTTTGGCCCTCCGCCGTATTCCCCGAACGGGAACTGTTCGACATGTTCGGTTTCCACATCGAGGGGCTTGCCGATCTCAGGCGTTTGTTGATGCCGGAGGAATGGGAAGGCCATCCCTTGCGAAAGGATTACGATTTGAACTGGGAAGACGTCGCCTTTACCCACAACATCGATACCAATCGCGAGCTGATAAAGGAAAAAACACTCACCCGGTACAAACCCGGCCAGGACTAGGAACACACGATGAGCGTCGTCGAAAAAGGGCTTCTGGAACGCACCAAGGATACGATGACCCTGAACATGGGGCCGCAACACCCCAGCACGCACGGGGTGTTCCGGGTGATCCTGGAGATGGATGGGGAAATCATCCGTTCCGCCGAGCCGGACATCGGCTACCTGCACACCGGAATCGAAAAAAGCGGCGAGACCAAGCGCTACGTCCATTGCATCCCCATGACCGACCGGTTGGATTATCTGAACCCGCCCACCAACAATCTGGCGTTTTGCCTGACCACGGAAAAGTTGTTGGGGCTGGAAGTAACGCCGCGCGCGGCCTATCTGCGGGTCATTATGTCCGAGCTGAACCGCATCGGCAGTCATCTGCTCTGGCTCGGAACCCATGCGCTGGACATCGGCGCCATGACGGTATTCCTCTATGCCTGGCGGGAAAGGGAGATGATTCTCGATTTAAACGAGATGGCTTCCGGAGTCCGCATGATGACCAGTTACATCCGGATTGGCGGAGTGATGAGGGATGCCACACCCGAATGGCTGAAAGCCGTTCAGGAGTTTGTCGATATTTTCCCGGAAAAGATTGATGAATACGAAGCGTTGTTGACCAAAAATCCGATCTGGATGGACCGGACTCAGGGGGTGGGAGTCATTCCCCGGGAGCAAGCCATCGCCTACAGCATGAGCGGGCCTTGTCTGCGAGGTTCGGGAGTGGACTGGGATTTTCGCAAAAAACGCCCCTATTCCCGATACGAGGATTTCCGTTTTGACGTTCCCGTTAAGCATAACGGCGATGTCTATGACCGGTACCTGGTGCGGGTTGAGGAAATGCGGCAAAGCCGGGAAATCGTCCGCCAGGCTTTGAAAAACCTGCCGGATGGCCCCTACAAGGTAGAGGACAATAAAATTTCCCTGCCGCCGCGCGATACCCTGCATACCAGCATGGAGGCTCTGATCCATCATTTTAAACTGGTGTCGGAAGGCATCCATGTGCCGAAGGGGGAAACGTACGTCCCCATCGAAGGCGCCCGGGGCGAGGTGGGATTTTATATCGTCAGCGATGGGTCGAACCAGCCGTATCGAATGAAAATGCGCGCGCCTTCTTTCATGGCCATCCCTGGCATGTGCAAAATTATGGAAGGCGCTTTTATCGCCGACGTTGTGGCGATTATCGGTAGTGTGGATATTGTGATGGGAGAGGTGGACCGGTGAGCTTCGTTTTTTCGGAAAGCGCGGAACGGGAAATTGAAGCGGCGCTGAAAAAATATCCCGAAAAAAAATCCGCCCTCCTGCCTCTGCTTCACCTGGCGCAGAGGCAGGAAGGATATGTCACGCCGGGAGCCATGGCGGAGATTGCGCGCCGGCTGGATGTCTCCCCGGCTTATGTGCAGTCCGTTTGTTCGTTTTATACGATGTACCACACCAGGCCGGTCGGCAGGCATGTTATCCGTTTCTGCACCAATGTCAGTTGTTATTTGACCGGTTGCGATTCCCTGCTGGAGTACACCGCCAGCAAGCTCAACATCCAGGTCGGGGAAACCACGCCGGACAATAAAGTGACCCTGTTGCAGGAAGAATGCCTGGCGGAATGTTGCGCGGCGCCGGTAATGCGGGTCAACGATACGTACCATTTGAACCTGACGAAACATTCCATCGACGAGATTCTTTCGTCTCTTGAGTGACTTGTGCGATGACGCAAATTCTATTTAAAAATATCAATCTTGAGGGTCTGCATACGCTCAAGGTGTACGAAGGTCAGGGCGGCTACGGTTCCCTGGAAAAAGCGTTTCGCAAGAAGCCGGAGGAAATCGTTGAAATGGTGAAAGCGTCCGGGCTTCGTGGCCGGGGCGGCGCGGGGTTCCCCACCGGGTTGAAGTGGAGCTTCCTGGCGAAGGACGTGTTTCCGCGCTATCTGTGTTGCAATGCCGACGAGAGCGAACCGGGTACTTGCAAGGACCGCGAACTGTTGCAGAAAAATCCGCACCTGCTGATTGAAGGAATGATTCTTTGCGCTTACGCCTGCCTCATCGAAACGGGGTACATCTATTTCCGCGGCGAATTCTACGACGTTGCCCTGCGGATGGAGGATGCCCTCAAGGAAGCTTACGGCAAAGGGTACCTGGGGAAGAATATTCTCGGTTCCGGGTTCGATTTTGATATTCATATCCACCTGGGCGCGGGAGCTTATATTTGCGGCGAGGAATCGGCCTTGATGAATTCGCTGGAGGGGATGCGTGGCGAACCGCGTTTGAAACCGCCCTTCCCGGCGGTGCAGGGGTTGTACTCCAAGCCCACCGTCATCAACAATGTGGAAACGCTTTGCGTGGTTCCCCGGATCGTCAACGAAGGACCGGAAGCATACGCCGCGATCGGTACGGAAAAAAGCAAGGGCACCAAATTGGTGAGCGTTTCCGGGCATGTCAAGAAACCCGGCAATTACGAAGTGGTGCTGGGCACGCCCACCCGTGAGATCATTTACGACATGGCGGGCGGAATTCGCGACGACAACAAGCTGAAAGCCTTCATCCCCGGCGGGTCTTCCGTCCCCATGTTGCCGGCGGACAAGGTGGACACGCCCTATGATTACGAAGCGCTCCGGGACGCCGGCACCATGCTGGGTTCCGGCGCCCTGATCGTCATCGACCACACCGCCAATATCGTGGAAATGACCCTGCGCCTTACTCATTTTTACATGCACGAGTCCTGCGGCAAATGCACGCCCTGCCGCGAGGGCACCCGGTGGCTTTACCAGATGCTGGGCGATATTCTCAACCGCCGCGGCAAACCGGAAACGGTGGAGTTGCTCAAGGACGCCTGCGACAACATGAGCTTCAAGTGTTTCTGTCCCCTGGGCGACGCGGCGATTGCTCCCGTCTTGAGCAGTATTGAAAATTTTCCGGAAGATTATGAAGCGCTCATCCGGGAAAAGGTTTCGGCCGGATAAAACACATGAACGATAAAGTTACGCTGACCATAGACGGCCAAACGGTGACCGTTCCCAAAAATACGGTGCTTGTCGACGCGGCCAAGACGGTGGACATTGAAATCCCGGTTTTTTGCTACCACAAAAAACTCGGGCCGTTCGGTTGTTGCCGCATGTGCCTGGTGGAAGTGGAAAAAATGCCGAAGCTGGCCACGGCCTGCACGCAAACCGTTGCGCCGGACATGGTGGTCAAAACCGACACCCCGCAAGTCACGAAGGGCCGGCAAGGCGTTTTGGAGTTCACCCTCCTCAACCATCCGCTCGATTGCCCCGTGTGCGACAAGGGCGGCGAGTGTCCCCTGCAAAACAACACCTTCAAGTACGGGCCGGGCGACACGCGCATGGTGTTTCAAAGAGCCCATAACGACAAGGCCAAGCCCTTGAGCCCGGTCATTACCCTGGACCGGGAACGCTGTATTGCCTGCCAGCGCTGTACGCGCTACAGCGAGATTATCGAGAAAGACCAGGCGCTGGTCATGCTCAACCGCGGATTCCATAATGAGATCGGTACGTTCAATAATGAACCGTACGCGACCCGGTTTTCGGGAAACGTGATCGATATCTGCCCGGTGGGCGCGCTGACCAACACCCGGTTTCGCTTTCGGGCGCGCACCTGGGATTTGGACAACGCCAAAACCTTGTGCGCCCATTGCGGTTGCAATTGCAACATCACCTTTGGGGCTCGGCTCAACAGCCTGATGCGCATCGAGTCGCGGCCCAACGATTTCGTCGATGACGACTGGATTTGCGACAAGGGACGGTTTGGGCATGATTTCGTTGAAAGCCAAAACCGCGTCCTTCAACCCGCCGCCGGCCAGGGAAGCGAACCTCTCTCCCTTGACGATGCGATTGTCCGGACGGCGCAGAAACTCAAGGAAATCGCCGAACAGCACGGGCCCGGCAGTATGGGCTACATCGGGTCGGCATTCCCGACGAATGAAGAACTGTACCTGTATCAGAAGATGATGCGGCTTCGGCTCGGCTCCAACAATATCGACCACAAGGCTTATCCGGATACGCCCGGCCTGCCCGTCAATCATTACGATTTCGAGCAAGTGGAAACATCAAACCTGCTGGTGTTGATTGGCGTCGACCCCACCGAGGAACTGCCGATTCTGGACCTGCGGATTAAAAAGGCGGTCACGCGCAAGGGCGTCAAGCTGATCGTATTGAACGATCAAAAAACGTTGATGGACGATTACGCCGCTCTTTCCCCGCGGTACCATGTTGGCGCCGGCTCGCCGGCAATCGCCGCCCTGGCCGATACGCTGGCGAGGCAGTTGGGCCTGGAGGCGGGGCCGGAAGTTGCGGACCTTGAAAAAACCACCGGCATTCAATCCGAACAATTGAAACAATTTGCCGAGCAGATCTGCGTCGGCCTGAAAGTTTGCGTTATTTATAATCCGGCGGCCCTGGCGGGAAACGGTGTCTCCGCCGTCAAGCGTCTGCTCTCCGTGATCGGCCAAATACCGACGGCGGAATGCGGGGCGATTCCGGCGGCGCCGGGAACCAACGCGCTCGGCGCCATGGATATGGGTGTTCTGCCCGATTTTTATCCCGGCGGCCTGGCCTTGACGGAAACGGAAAAAATCAAGGAACTGTGGGGAGACGCGGCGCCACTGCAACCGGGTTGCTCCGCCCTGCAAATGATCGAAAAAGCCCGCAACGGCGAGATCAAGGCGTTGATCGTTCACCGGGCCAACCCGGTTGTCGACTTCCCCGGCGGCGCGAAGGTGGAAGAAGCTTTAAAGAAGCTGGATTTCCTCGTGGTCCACGACATGTTGCATACGGAGACCAGCCGGCTGGCGCATGTGCTGTTGCCCTCCAACGGTCCCATGTATGACGAAGGCACGACCACCAACATCGGCGGGCGCGTTCAGTATCGAAGACGCGGCCTCAAGACCGCCAACCCACCGGACTGGAAAATCATTTCCCGAATTGCCAGGGAGTTGGGCGACGAGGCGGAGTACCCGGACTCCTTCGCGGTTACGGCGGAAATGGCGGCGAACGTGCCGGGATACGAGGACATCAAGAGGCGCACCATTCAAAAAATCGGCAAAAACAGAACGGTGGCAAGTGCCGCCTCCAACGGGGCTTGCGCCGATAGCGTTGCGCCGCCGGTGGACGGAGCCTTGCGGCTACGGGTGGCCCACCGGTTGTTCGCCAACGACAAGATTCTCGAGGACGACTCGCCGCTGGCGCATCATTTTCAACCCTCGACGGCGCTTCTCCACGAGGCCGACGCGGCGAAACGGGGGCTCAAAACCGGCGACCGGGTGCGTATCTTGTCCGGTGACGCGGAAATCAATGCCGAAGTGGAAGTTTCCAACGCTTGTAATCCGGGAGGGGTGGTGATCCCGAAAGTATCCGACCGGCAAGGCGTCTGGTCGCTGGCCAATGCCGACGGCTCGGCCGCCTGGGTGCGAATTGAGAAAGATTAACGGGAGAATTTTTTGATAGACACCGCGATCGAATTTTTAACGCCGTACACGGGCCTGATTATCGGCATCGTGAAAGCGGTCATCATCGCCGTCCTGCTGTTGCAGACCGTGCCTTTCCTGGTGTGGCTGGAACGGCGGTTGATGGGGCGGTTTCAGGTGCGCCTGGGGCCCAACCGCGTCGGGCCGTTCGGCTTGATACAGCCGTTTGCCGATTCCATCAAATTGCTGTTCAAGGAGTCGATTGTCACGACGTCGGCGGATAAATTTCTGTTCCACCTGGCGCCGGCAATCGTTGTGTTTACGTCCATCGTCGCCTTTGCCGTGATCCCTTTCGGAGAGCCGGTGCAAGTTTTCGGGCAGACCATCGGGCTGTGGGTGGCCAACGTCAATGTCGGGATTTTGTTTGTCTTTGCGATTTCCGGGATGGGGATTTATGGAATCGTGCTCGGCGGCCTGGCCTCGAACAACAAGTATTCGCTGATGGGCGGACTGCGGTCTTCCGCGCAGATGATCAGTTATGAATTGGCGCTGGGGCTCTCTGCGTTAAGTGTTATCATCATGGCCGGCTCGCTGAACCTGAGAGAGATCGTGGCAAGCCAGGCGTCCGTTCCCTACATTTTGACCCAGCCGCTGGCGTTCATCCTGTTTTTCACCGCCGGCGTGGCGGAGACCAATCGGGCGCCCTTCGACCTGCCGGAGGCGGAGCAGGAACTGGTCGCGGGGTTTCATACGGAATATTCGGGCATGAAGTTCGCCATGTTTTTCATGGGCGAATACATCAGCATGATCACGATGAGCGCCCTGGTGACCTTGATGTTTCTGGGCGGCTGGAACGCCTACGGCCTGCCGCTGTTTCCCATAGTGGCGTTTGTCGGCAAGGTGTTCTTGTTGTTGTGCGTGTTTATCTGGCTGAGGTCCACTTTTCCGCGCATCCGTTATGATCGGCTGATGACGTTTGGCTGGAAGGTGCTTCTGCCGTTGGCGGTATTCAATCTTTTGATCACCGGATTCGCCAAAATCCTGTGACGTTGCAAAAGGTGACGATATGATTGGCGGGGCGATTCAAGGAATCAAAAACTTGTTGATTGGCCTGGGGGTGACTTTCCGGAACATGGTTTCCAAGCCGGGAACGATTCAATACCCGGAAGTCAAGCGTCAGATGCCGAAGGGCTATCGCGGGCGGCATTTCCTGAACCGCGACGAAAACGGGCTGGAACGATGTGTCGGGTGCAGTTTGTGTTCCATCAACTGTCCGGTGGGTTGCATCCATGTCGTGGCCGCGGAAAACACCGACGAGCACCGCGTTTCGCCGGGTGAACGCTATGCCGCGGTTTACGAAATCAATTTACTGCGGTGCATTTACTGCGGTTATTGCGAGGAGGCCTGCCCGGTGGATGCCGTGGTCCTGCGTGAACATTACGAGTTGGCGGACTATGACCGCAACACGTTTGTTCTGCAAAAGGAGGACCTGCTGGTCTATCCCGAGCCGAACCGGTTTCGCGTGAATTATCTGGGCAATACCAGGCGGGTCAAATCGTAACGCACAACAACTTTTGGGAAAAACGTGGTCATTGAGGAAATTACCTACCAGACCCTGACGTTCGTTGTAGGGCTGACGGCGGTGCTGGCCGGCTTTGGCGTGGTGTTGTGCGCCTCGCCGATTTACAGCGCCCTGTACCTGATCGGCAACATGATCTGCCTGGCCGTGCTGTACCTGCTGTACCACGCGGAATTCATCGCGGCGGTGCAGATGATCGTTTACGCCGGGGCGGTCATGATTCTTTTTATTTTCATCATTGCGCTGTTGGGCGGCAAGGAGGAAGTCCGCGAGCCGTCGTTGCAACGGTCAACGGCGTTTGCGTTTATCTTCCTGTTGTTCGGCGAACTGCTGATGGCCGCCACGGTGGGGAAAACCCAGCCCGTCGAAGGCATGTTCGACGCCATCAACGTCGCCGTTATCGGCAACGCCAAGGCCGTGGGGCTGGAGCTGTTTTCGCGCCACCTGATTCCCTTTGAACTGGCCTCCGTCTTGTTGCTGGTCGCCACGATAGGTATCGTTTGCCTGGCCAAATTCCATTTTCGTCCAATACGGCGGCGGGAATAGGTGAGGTTTTAATCATTTTTTTAATCACTGATATTTTGTCATGGGCAATGAATTTGTTTTGATAATCAGCGCGGCGATTTTCTGCATCGGCGCCGTCGGTTTTATCATCCGCAAGAACCCGCTGGTGATGTTCATGTCGCTGGAATTGATGTTGAACGCGGTGAACTTTCTTCTGGTCGGCTATTCGAGTTTTCTGAAATCCCTTGACGGGCAAATTTTCGCCTTGATCGTCATGGCGGTCGCGGCGGCGGAAGTGGTGGTGGGGCTGGCGATTCTCCTGACCATCTTTCGGACGCGGCACGATCTCAACGTGGATCATATCGACACCTTGAAAGGATAAACGCTTGTTCGGTTACGCCTGGCTTATACTGCTGTCTCCCATGCTGGGGTTTGTCGGCCTGAGCTGGTATGGGGAGCGAATCCCGCGCCGCCTGGTCGGCCCGGCGGGGTGCGCCACGGTGGGCTTGTCCTTCCTGGTGACCCTGGCCGCCCTTGGCGACCTCCTGCTTCTGGACCCCGGCCAAAGGGTGGGGCACGTGCACAGCCTCTATCCGTGGATCGTTTCCGGAAATTTCAAGCTGGACGTGGCGATCCTGATCGACCCTCTCTCCGTTTTCATGCTCATGGTGGTCACCGGCGTCGGCTTTTTGATCCACGTCTATTCCATCGGTTACATGGAAAAGGATCCTCGCCTGCCCACGTTTTTCGCCTACATGAACCTGTTTATCTTTGCCATGGCTTTGCTGGTGATGGCGGCGGATTTCTTTTTCCTGATCGTCGGCTGGGCGCTGGTGGGGCTGGCGTCGTATCTGTTGATCGGGTTTTGGTCGGAGCGCACCAGCGCGGTTCTCGCGGCGCGCAAGGCCTTTGTCATGAACGTGATCGGCGACGTCGGCATGGTGATCGCCGCGTTCGTGATTTTCGAGGCGTTTGGAACGCTGAATTACGTGGAGGTGTTCGCCGCGGCGCCGGGCAAGTTTCTGGCCAACGACGATACCCTATTGCTGATCACCTTGTTACTGCTGGTGGGGGCGCTCGCCAAATCGGCGCAGATTCCCCTGCATACCTGGCTACCGGACGCCATGGAAGGGCCGACGCCGGTCAGTGCGCTGATCCACGCGGCGACCATGGTCACCGCCGGAGTGTACCTGGTGGCGCGTTGCCACGTCTTGTATGACCTGGCGCCTTACACGATGATTCTTGTGGCTACGCTGGGAATCCTGACGGCGGTGTTTGCCGGCTCCATGGCCATGGTGCAAAACGACATCAAGCGAATCATCGCCTATTCCACCATGAGCCAGTTGGGTTACATGTTCATGGCGGTGGGCATTGGAGTGTATGGTCTCGGCATGTTTCATCTGATGACGCACGCCTTTTTCAAGGCCCTGCTGTTTTTGGGAGCCGGGAGCGTCATCCATGCCCTCAATGACGAGCAGGACATCCGCAATATGGGCGGCCTGCGTCTTGCCATGCCCTTGACCTTTTATACGTTTTTGATCGGCGCGCTGGCGTTGTCCGGCTTCCCGTTGACCAGCGGATTTTTCAGTAAGGAAGCGATCGTGGCTCACTCGTGGTATTCGGGAAACAGCAACATCGTTTTTTGGGCGATTGCCGTTTTTACGGTGGGAATGACGGGGTTTTATTCGTTCCGGCTGTTCTTCCGGACGTTTCTCGGCGACTTGCGAACTCCGGGCGCTCATCCGCACGAGGCTCCCTGGGTGATGGCCGGCGTACTGGTGGTGCTGGCGTTTTTCGCTTTGTTCGCGGGTTTTGCGGCGCCGCTTGTGGATGCGTTTCTCGCCCCGGTTTTCGGCGGAGAGACTGCCCCCATTCCGGAAGATCATTTTTTGGAAAGTATCGGCATCATTGCGGGGATCGGCGGCATTGTAACGGCGGGCGCTTTGTACATTACGGGGAAAGACCGGCTGGCGTTTGCCATGGAACTTTTCGCGCCCATTTACGATCTGCTCTACCGCAAATATTATGTCGATGAATTGTACGACGCCTTGATCGTCCGGCCAACACGCGCTACGGCCGCTTTTATCTGGCAGAAAATGGAGAAGGACGGAATTGATTACGTAGTGGATGGCGTCGGCGCGCGGGTTCGCGAGGCCAGCCACGGGCTGAGCCTTTGGCAGTCCGGAAAAGTGAGAACCTATGCCCTCAACATGATCGTGGGCGTGGTGTTCATTTTGTTGTTTGTGGTGTTCATGTGACGGCGGCGAGCCGCATGAGGAAACTTTAATGCTGAGCCTGATCGTTTTCATTCCATTGGTAGCCGCGGTCTGCGTTTTGAGGCTGGCCCCGGACAATGAAGCGGGAGTCCGCGGATTCGCCATTGGGGCGGCGTTGTTGAGCCTGGTTCTGTCCCTGGGCCTGCTGGTTGCGTTTGACGCCGCCGACCCGGGAATGCAGTTTGTCGAAAGCTACTCCTGGGTTTCCCTGTTGAACATTCATTACACCCTGGGGGTTGACGGCATCAGTGTACTGCTGGTTGTTTTGACCACACTGCTTTCCCTGGTTGCGATCGTATATTCTTTTGGCCGGACGAAGAATATCAGGAACTTCATCGCCCTGATGCTGGTTCTCGAAACCGGTACCCTGGGCGTTTTTCTCGCCCTGGATACGGTTCTGTTTTATGTGTTCTGGGAAGTGATGCTCATCCCGACGTATTTTCTGATTGGCTTGTGGGGCGAGGGGCAAAAGATTTACGCCACCACGAAATTTGTTTTGTACACGCTGGTCGGCAGTTTGTTGATGCTGGTGGCGATCGTTGCGGTGAGCGTGGCTCATTACAATATTACGCATGAGTTGTCGTTTGATATTCGCGAGCTGGCGCACACGCAAATACCGGTCAATACGCAACTTTGGATGTTTTTTTTGTTTTTCATGGCCTTTGCCGTCAAGGTGCCGATTTTCCCCCTGCACAGTTGGTTGCCCCACACTTACATGGCTTGCCCCATTCCAACGCTGGTGCTGTTGACGGGCGTCATGTCGAAGACGGGGGCTTACGGTTTCATCCGGTTTTGCCTGCCGCTTTTTCCGGATGCGGTGGCGGCGCTTGGGCCGATCATAGCCGGCGCGGCGGCCATCGGCATCGTTTACGGAGCCTGGATCGCCATCGCACAGAAGGATATCAAATCCCTCGTCGCCTACTCCAGCATCAGCCATCTGGGTTTTATCGCTCTGGGGATTTTCGCCTTAAACGGACAGGGAATCGAGGGTAGCGTTTTGCAGATGGTCAATCATGGAATCATCGCCGCCGCCCTGTTTCTCATCGTCGGCATTCTTGAGGAGAAAATGGGAACCCGCAACCTGGAAGATTTTCGCGGGTTGAGGGATGTCATGCCACTGCTTTACGGCATCTTCATGCTCGTCACCCTGGCGGCGCTGGGCCTGCCGGGGCTGAACGGGTTTGTCGGCGAGTTTCTGATCCTGATGGGGGTGTGGACCTCGAAGACCGTCGCCGATTATGCCGTCATTTACGTGTTGATGGGAGGGCTGGCGATCGTTTTCGCTTCCATTTACATGCTTTACTTCTTCCAGGGCGTCACGCAGGAGAAAAACGATAAACTTCCGCAGGGGCTGAAGGACATTGACCGCGATGAAATGCGGATGCTTCTGCCCGCGTGTTTTCTGATCGTTTTTATCGGGTTGTTTCCGAAACTGTTCATCGACCGGGTCTCGCCCGCCGCGGAGCATGTGTTGACCGTGGAGAAGACCGTGAAAGCCGACAGCGAAACGGGCGGGGAACATCATTAACGGGTTGCTGAAAAAATCGGCCTAATGAGATTTCTCCTGGATGTCATGCTGAGCTTGTCGAAGCATCTCTTTACCCGCCCGGCGCCGCGCCGGTGAGACTCGGCGGCCGCCTGGTGGATGGCGAATTTCTGGAGCGTCCCAACCGTTACCTCGCCCGGGCGCGGGTAGCCGGGGAAACCGTTTTCGCTCACGTGCCCGACCCCGGCAGACTGCCGGGATTGCTGATACCCGGCCGCCGGGTGCGGTTGGTTTATCAGCCGAACCCCAAACGAAAAACCGACTATACCCTGGTCCTCGTGCGCCACGGCTCCATCTGGGTGAGCGTGTTCCCGGTGTTTGCCAACCGTCTCGTTGAGGGGGGCTTGGAAGAAAACAACATTGCCTGCCTGTCAGGTTACGAAAGTTACCAAAGAGAAGTTAAGGAAGGAAACAGCCGGTTCGACTTTCTGTTGCGCTACCCGAAAGGTATAGCCTACGTTGAAGTGAAATCGGTGAGCCTGGTAGAGGATGGCGTGGGCAAATTCCCCGACGCGCCGACCGAGCGCGGCCGTCGGCATGTCCTGGAATTGACGGCACTGCGAAAGCAGGGAACCCGCGCCGTGGTTCTTTTCGTCTCCCAGCGTTCCGACACAAAAATCATTACCGGCAACGACGCCATCGATCCGAAATTCGGCGATTGCCTGCGCGACGCCCGGTCCGCCGGGGTCGAGCTTTACGGCTACAACTGCCGGGTGACGGCCTCCACGGTGTCCCTGAATCGACCGGTTGAAGTGGTCGTGTGAGCAGGCTGTGCCGCTATCTGGAAAAGGGTTCCAGGTTGGGAACGACGACCCACCGGCCGTCGTTTTCCCTGGTCCACTTTTGCCGCACGGTTATGGTTTTGACGCGGTTGCTTGGCGAGATGACGACGCTGTACCGAACGGTCAATACGGCTTCGTTGAAGTCTTCCTCCGGGCCGGGGTCGGATTGCTTGACGGCAACTCCGTCCTTGAAATATTCGATCTTCATAGGTTCCATTTCATCGAACGTCACCCGTTTTTTGATCTCGCTGTATTTTTCCTTGAACAGTTCCCGGATGTCCCGCTGGACGAAGGGCTCGGCCGCCGCCGGGCGTTTGGCTTTAAAAGCGTCGTTGTACTCGCGGATGGTTTTTTGCAGGATTTTATGCGATTTGGCGGGGCCGCTCTGGGACGCGCAGGCAAACAGTCCCAGCAATGGAATCAAGAGCAGAAGCCCCTTGGCAAAACCGGCGGGGCTGGGGGAACATTTCATCGCTTGGCCTCGTGTGATAAGATTGATGGGGCGGCTTGGGAAAAACGCCGAATAGATTATAAATGATTTTGCCGTGGAGACAACCTTCCCTCCCGGTTTGACGGCTTTTGAAAACAACATCGAAAACAACTCCGCGTCGAAAAAAAACCGTTGGGCGCAAACAGGCGGCGCCGTTGTCCCTGTGGGACCAGTCCGCGGCCTGGTACGACTCGCTGGTGGGAGACCGGGGTAGCGATTACCAGAAAGAGATCATATTGCCCGGCGCGCTTCGTTTGCTGGACGTGAAGAAAACGCACCGGGTGTTGGACCTGGCCTGCGGGCAGGGCGTGTTTTCGCGTTATCTGTTCGACCGGGGAATCGTCCGGGTCGAGGGTTTGGACGTTTCCCGGGAGATGGTTCGATTGGCGGCCTCGCGGTCCCGGAAAAAAATTCCGTTTCATGTCGGCGACGCGGGCGGCGGCGGGGTTTTGAAAGGGAAAACCTTCGACGCCGTGGCCTGTCTCCTGGCCGTGCAGAATATGAAAAATCTTGCGCCGGTGCTTGCCAACGTGGCGCGATGGCTGAAACCCGGTGGACGGTTTGTGATGGTCATGACGCATCCCTGCTTCCGCATTCCGAGGCAGACCCATTGGGGCTGGGACGAGGAGAAAAAAATCCGCTTCCGCCGGGTTGACCATTACGCCTCGGAAATTGATATTCCCATCCTCACTCCGCCGATGGCGGTTTCGGATAAATTCACCACAACGCACCACCGGCCATTGCAAAGTTATTTCAGCGGGCTGTGTTCCGCCGGGTTGTGGGTGGATGTCCTGGAAGAGTGGACCTCCGGCAAGACCAGCCAGCCCGGAAAAAGGTCGCGGGCGGAAAACCGGGCGCGCAAGGAAATCCCTTTGTTTCTTGCCATGCGCGCGCGGCCGGCATTCAACGGGGCATCCGACGTTTCATAATTGTAAATGCCAACCTTTCGAGGGAATCGATGCCGAGTTATACCTACGAGCTTCCGGATGAGCATGTATTGTTGTCGTCTGTCGCGCGGGACTTGAAGGAACGGGGCAACGGCTGGCGGGAAATCGCTTCGTTTCTGCCGTCGGCGCATGTGCAATACCAGCCCATTCGCGGCAACCCGATACGCGGCGGTTATCCGTATGTGTATCGGCAGGCGGCGCTGAACCTGACGCTGTATTTTGCCGAGGGTATTTTCAACCGGTTGTATGCCGCGCTGGACAAGGAAAAGGCTCTGCTTCTCAAATCGGCGTTTCAATCGGGGATTCCGAAACGCTCCGGCTACATCATCAATGAGTTCAAGATAAAGGGGATTATCGAGGAGGGCAGGGCGTAGTCCGGCCCGTCCCTTAACCTTCGGATTCCACTTTGCCGTTCCAGTCGAAATGGAAGGGCCGGTCCTGGCGGATGGCGTCGCGTAGCTCCGCCATCCAGTTCTGATAAAATGCGGTGTTGTGGATGGTGTTCAGGCGCATGGCCAGAATTTCGTCCGCCATGAAAAGGTGGCGCAGGTAAGCGCGGGAAAAGTTTCGGCAGGTGTAACACGCGCAGGAAGGATCGATAGGGCTTTCATCCGTTCGATGGCAGTTGTTTTTGATGTTTAACTTTCCTTTGCGGGTAAAGAGAGATCCGTTGCGCGCGTTGCGCGTCGGCATGACGCAATCGAACATGTCGATTCCCATCTCCACTCCGCGCAGGAGATCGGCGGGGTTGCCGACTCCCATCAGGTAGCGCGGAGCGTCCTGCGGAAGCAGTTTCACCGTGTGTTCGGCGATGGCGAACATCAACTCTTTCTCCTCGCCCACGCTCAACCCTCCAATGGCGTACCCGGCAAAGCCGATATTGACGATTTCCCCAACGCTTTGCGTACGCAGGTCCTCGAACATGCCTCCCTGGACAATTCCGAAAAGCGTTTGTGTTTCGTCCCGGTGAGCGGCGCGGCAACGTTTCGCCCAGCGGGTCGAACGCTCGAGCGAGATTTTTGTCCGGGAGCGGTCCGCGTCGTGGAATGCGAGGTCGTCCAGCGCCATGATGATATCCGCGCCCAGGGCCTGCTGGATTTCCATGGATTTTTCGGGGGTGAGCAGGTGGCTGGAACCGTCGATATGCGATTTGAAAGTGACGCCCTCATCGGTGACCTGGGCCAGGTCGCTGAGGCTGAACACCTGGAACCCGCCGCTGTCGGTCAGGATGGGTTTCCGCCAGCTCATGAAACGGTGCAGGCCGCCCAGGGATTTCACGACTTCGTGGCCGGGGCGTAAATAGAGGTGATAGGTGTTGCCGAGGATAATCTGCGCGCCGCAGGCCTCGAGATCATCGGGCGACAGGGATTTCACCGTGGCCTGGGTGCCGACCGGCATGAACGCCGGAATGTCGATCGTGCCGTGGGCCGTCGTTAAAACGCCCAGCCGGGCGGCGGAATGGCTGTGGCGGTGGGTGATTTTGAAATCGAACACGGGGCAATGTTTCGGCGTTCGCCGGTCGGCCAGGTTACGTCAATAGTTTTTCCAGGATGGCTTTTTGAACGTGAAGCCGGTTTTCCGCCTGGTCGAAGACGATGGAATGTTCGCCGTCCATGACTTCGGATGTGATTTCCTGTTCGCGGTGGGCGGGCAGGCAGTGCATGACGAGCGCGTCTTTCCCGGCGGCGGCGAGGAGTTGCCGGTTGATTTGGTAATCTTTCAGCGCCTTGATTTTTTCCTCCGCCCGGTCGTCCTCTCCCATGCTGACCCAAACGTCGGTGTAAATGATATCGGCGTCCTTGACGGCGGCATGGGGGTCTTCCATAATTTCCACCTGGCCCCGCGTGCCCATGGTTTCCGGCGTGAGAGGCCGGCATCCTGCGGGCGCGGCGACGGCCAGGCGCATTCCCAGAATGGATGCGCCGAGCATCCAGGAGTAAGCGACGTTGTTGCCGTCGCCGACGTAGGCGATTTTGACGTCTTCAATGCGCCCGAGTTTTTCCTGGATGGTGAAAATATCCGTCAGCACCTGGACGGGGTGGCTGAGGTCGGTCAAACCGTTGATCACCGGAATGTCGGCGTACTTGGCCAACTGAACGACGTCGTTATGGTCGTAAGTGCGGATCAAAATGGCGCTCAGGTAGCGGGAAAGCACACGCGCCGAATCCGCCAGGGTTTCGCCGCGCTTGAGCTGGAGCTGGTCGGCGGTGAGGAACAGGGGGTGACCGCCGAGTTCGAACATCCCCACCTCGAAGGAAATGCGCGTCCGGGTGGAATGCTTGTGAAAAATCATGCCCAGGGTTTTCCCGGCGAGCGATGGATGGGGGATGCCTTGCCGGCGTTTTTCTTTCAGTTCGCGGGTTTTGTCGAAGAGTTCGAGGATTTCCTCGCGGTTGAAATCGCTGAGCAGGAGCAGGTCTTTTTTCATAGAGGTGTTTTTCATCCTTCCCTGGCGAGGAAGGGAACGGATGGACAACCGCGGCGCCGGGCGGCCTCAGAGTTTTTCAAGGCTACGGGACAACACTTCGATCAAGCCATCGATTTCCTTTTTAGTGATGACCAGGGGAGGTATGAATCTGAGTATATTTTGCTGAATGCAGTTTATCAAAAACCCCTGGCGCATACAATCCGCCACGATGGGGGCGCCGGGTTTTTTCAACTCCACGGCCAGCATCAGCCCCACGCCCCTGACCTGCCTGATGACGGGAGCGCGCAGGCTTTGCAGGCGGGACAGAAAATAGTCTCCCGTCTTTCGGCTTTTTTGCAGGAACCCTTCCCGGGCAATGACCCGCAGTGAGGCCAGGGCGGCGGCGCACGCCAGGGGATTGCCGCCGAAGGTGGCGGCGTGGGTTCCGGGAACGAAGGATTTCATCACCCGGTTGGAAGCGGCCATGGCGCCGATGGCCGCGCCACCGCCCAGCGCCTTGGCCAGCGTGATGATGTCCGGCTTGACGCCGAAGAGTTCGTAGGCGAACAGCGCGCCCGTGCGGCCAAAAGCGGTTTGCACTTCATCGAAAATCAGCAACAGGTTGTTGGCGCGGCAGATTTTTTTCAGGGCCTTGAGATACGATTTGTCCGCCGGATAAACGCCGCCTTCTCCCTGAATGGGTTCGACCAGGATGGCGCGGGTTTTGGGCGTAACGGCTTTTTCCACGGCGTGGATGTCATTGAAGGGAACGTATTTGAATCCCGACAACAGCGGCCCGAATCCGTCGTGAAACTTTTTCTGCGCGGTGGCGGAAAGAGAGCCCAGGGTTCGGCCATGAAAAGAGTTTTTCATGGTAATGATTTCATGGGGGCCGCGGAACCCTTTATCGTGAAAGAATCGGCGCACCAGCTTGATCGCCGCCTCGTTGGCTTCCGTTCCGCTGTTGCAGAAGAAGACTTTGTCCGCAAAGCAGTGCCCAGTCAGTTCCGCCGCCAGTTCCGATTGCGGTTCGATATGGTATAAGTTGGAGACGTGCAGTAACCGTCCGGCCTGGGCGCGGATGGCCTTGACGACGGCGGGATGGCAATGGCCCAGGTTGTCCGTGGCCAGCCCGGAAACAAAATCGATGTAGGCCTTGCCCGATGCGTCCCATACCTTGCTCCCCTTGCCGCGCACCAGGGCAATGGGGTATCGTCCGTAAGTGGCGGCGACGTGGGTTTGGGTCAGCCGGATAATGTCTTCGTTGGTTTTCATGTTGAAAAACGGGTTGACCTGGATTTGCAAGGGTTGTTCGATTTCGTTCCCGTCTGGGGAACGCAAACTTTATCATAATTTGAGGCGAAAAATATATTGAAAAGCTACCGGTGTTCTCCGGGCGCTTGTCCGGGAAAACGGTTGAGCTAATGGGAGCCATGCGGACAAACAGCCGGCGGGAGACATTTCTGCGCGACATTCTGGATAAGTTGCTGGATGTTTTGTTTCCGCAAAAATGTGTTTATTGCGAAGGCGAGCGCGAGGACGGCGGCCCGTTTTTATGCGGTCTGTGCCGCGAGGATTTGGTGTGGATTACCCGCCCCTTCTGCGATCACTGCGGCCGGCCCGCGGAAATAGGGTACGATTTCCCTCATCAAGAATTCAAGTGTGCGGTTTGCCGCAAGGACGCGCCTTATTTCGACCGGGCGCGTTCGCTGGGTCTCTATGAAACGGTTTTGAAGCAGTTGATCCTGCTTTTCAAATATGGCAGGCAACCTGGAATTGTTGAGGAGATCGAGCCGTTGCTTCAGGCATATTTCGCGGAAGAAAAGGGGAACTGCCGGGATTTTCTGGTGGTGCCGGCGCCCCTGCATGTCGCCAAAATGAAGGAACGGGGTTTCGACCAATCGTATTTGATTGCCCGGGAGGTTGCGAAAGCGGCCGACTTGCCGCTGGATGCCGGCCGGTTGGTGAGGATTAAAAAAACCGAGCCGCAGGCGGGGATGAGCAAGGGCGACCGGTTGCAAAACGTGCGCGGAGCGTTCCGGGTAACGCGGCCGGAAGAATTGAAGGGCCGGAATATTCTTCTGGTCGATGATGTTTTCACCACGGGGGCGACGGTCAATGAGGCGGCAAGGGTTTTGAAAAAATCCGGGGCGCGCCGCGTTTTCGTGTTCACCCTTGCTCGCGCCTGACCCGCCGATGTGGCGAAAGCAGGCCGGGTCAGTGCAAGCCCGCAACCTTCAAAACCGCCCACCATGCCAGGATGCTGAGGATATAACCGGCGGCGATGGCGGGAGCCCATTTCATATGGGACATGAACGTATAACTGTTCCGGTCAACGCCCATAACGGCAACGCCCGCCGCGGAACCAATCGACAGCAAACTGCCCCCCACGCCGCAGGTGAGAGTGATCAATAACCATTGGTCCAAACCCATCGCGGGGTCCATTTTCAACACGGCGTACATGACGGGAATGTTGTCGACGATGGCGGAGAGGACGCCGACCAGGATGTTGGACGCCGTCGGCCCCAGCGTTCCGTAGAAGGCATTGCTGACGTAGGCGAGGTATCCGATGTATTGAAGCGCGCCGACGGCGGTGAGCACTCCGAAGAAGAACAGCAGGGTGTCGAACTCGACGCCTTCCACTCTTTTGAAAAGGTCGAACCGCCGGTATCTTCTGCGGTCTTTCCTGATGCCGATGGATTGCAAAAATTCCGGCTCGCCGCCCCATCTTTTCAAGTAGTATCCCTTGAACATCAAAAGTCCCAGGCCGAACATCATGCCGAGGTACGGCGGCAGATGAAGGAACTGGTGAAAGGAAACCGCGGTGGCGATGGTCAGGATGCCCAGGCCAATGATCACCTTGGCGCCGGGTTTCAATTTGATGCTTTCTTGCGATTGTTTGGGGTGTTCGTTGGGGATGAAGAAATACATGATTAAGGCCGGCGTTACCCAATTGACGATGGAAGGGAGAATCAGGTAGGCAAAGTCCAGGGTATGGACTTTGCCCGAGGTCCAGACCATCAGGGTGGTGATGTCGCCAAACGGGCTCCAGGCGCCGCCGGCGTTTGCCGCGACCACGATATTGACGAAGGCGGGGACGATAAACTTGGTGTTGCCATTGCTGACGGCCAAGGCCACGGTGGACATCAGCAAGGCGCTGGTCAGGTTGTCCGCCAGGGGAGACAATATAAAGGTGATCCCTCCGGTCGTCCAATACAACTTGCGAAATCCCATTTCCCTGGCGAGCAACCAGGAACGCAAGACTTTGAAGACGTTGCGTTCGTCCATCGTGTTGATGTAGGTCATCGCCACCAGGAGAAAGAAAAACAGCTCCCCGATTTCCGCAATAAGGTGCTTCAAGAACTCGTGCGCGCCACTTACCCCATGCTCCGCTTCGTAAATGCCGATCAGCATCCACATGAAACACCCGATCAGAACGACGGGTTTCGATTTTCTCAGATGAAGCTTCTCTTCGAGAACCACCAGGATGTAAGCGATCAGGAAGCTGATGAGAGCGGTGCTTGCGACCCAGCTGTCGATTAGTTTCGGCATGGTTCCATCCTGAAAAGTTGCAGGGGCAGACTATTTGGCTGGCGGTATTACCGGTTATGCTAGAGGGGGGCATTATGGACTATAAAAGCGTCGGGATCAATATTTTTACCAATTGGGCCGGGCTGTGGGGAAACAAAAAGGGCAGAAAAAACAATTGGTTCAAATTCGGGAATAGGGTTGACTGTAGCATGATTTGTGTTAGCATCGTATTAGTTTACGGCTGATGGAATTCGATTACCTAAAGGGAGTGATGTCCAGAGATCTTGTCCGCCAAGCAATATTTATCTGAAGGCAAAAAGTTAATCGATGAGGTTTTAGGCCGGTATTTACCAGAAAAGGGGACCTTTCCTGAAAGTATTCACCAGTCGATGCTCTACAGCGTGCGTGCCGGCGGCAAGCGGCTACGCCCCATTCTGGTCTTGGCGGCCGCCGAGGCGGTAGGTGGAAATCGGCATGTTGTCCTTCCATTTGCGGTTGCCGCGGAGTTTGTTCATACCTACACGCTGATTCACGATGACCTCCCGGCTCTGGATGATGACAATTTTCGGCGCGGCAAACCGACCAACCACAAGGCATTCGGCGAGGCGATTGCGATATTGGCCGGAGACGGTTTGTTGACCCAGGCGTTCATCGTAATGACCAACGCCATGCTGATGGACGGTATTCCACCAGCCTGTATTCTGAAAGCTTCCCATGAAATGGCGGGTGCGTTGGGAACGACCGGAATGATCGGCGGGCAGGTGGTTGATATTGAATCCCAGGAAAGCGCCATAGATGCGGCGACCTTGGAATATATCCATATTTATAAAACTGGATTTCTCATCCGTGCCTGTATCCGTTGCGGAGCAATTTTGAGTCAGGCCGACCCGGCTCAGCTCGATGCACTTTCCCGGTATGGGGCGCATATTGGATTGGCTTTTCAAATTGTTGATGATATTCTTGATATCACCGGCGACGAGAAATCGTTAGGGAAAGACATCGGCAGTGATGTTGATAAGAACAAGGCGACTTATCCCGCGTTGTTCGGTCTGGAAGAGTCCAGGCAAAAAGCCGATGAATTGGTTGAGGAAGCGATCGCCAGTTTACAGGATTTCGATGAGCGAGCGGACCCCCTTCGAGGGATCGCCCGCTTCTTTGTAGAACGAACCTTCTGACCTGGAACGGCTCATGAGCAAACTCTTGGATCAAATCAACAGTCCGGAAGATTTAAAAAAGATCGAAACGAAGAAATTGCCCCAGGTCGCCGAGGAAATTCGGCAAAAGCTTTTGGAAGTCATTTCGGTAAATGGCGGGCATCTGGCCTCCAACATGGGTGTGGTGGAGTTGACCCTGGCTCTGCATTACGTGTTTGACAACCCGGTGGACAAGTTTGTTTGGGACGTGGGCCACCAGTCCTATGTTCACAAACTGCTGACGGGCAGAAGAGACCGCTTTAGCACGCTACGCCAGTACCAGGGATTGTGCGGGTTTACCCGCAGGGAGGAAAGTCCTTACGATCAATGGAACTGCGGCCATGGGGGCACCTCCATATCGGCGGCGTTGGCCTTTGCCACGGCCCGCGATCAAAAAAAGGAAAACAACAAGGTCGTGGCGATCATCGGCGACGGCTCCCTGACGTCCGGCATGGCCCTGGAAGGCTTGAACCATACCGGGCATCTTAAAAACGACGTGATCGTCGTTTTGAACGACAATGAAATGTCCATTGCCCCCAATGTCGGCGGCATGTCCGCGCATCTGAGCCAGATTATGACCGGTCAGGTGATGACCAAAATCAAGGAGGAAGTGGATGAACTTTTGCTTGCCGTTCCGGGGATCGGCAAAGAGATCTCCCGGTATGCCCACAAGGTCGATGAAGCGATAAAGGGTATTTTTATTCCCGGCCGTTTGTTCGAGGATTTGGGCCTGCGGTATATCGGCCCCATTGACGGTCATGACGTTGACCTGCTGATTGATTCCTTCGAGACTATCAAGGACCTGAAAGGCCCCACCCTGATCCATGTGATTACACAAAAGGGAAAGGGATACAAGGTGGCCGAGGAAAAGGCTCATCTCTGGCACGGCGCCAAGCCTTTTGATATTTCCACCGGACAGTTTCATAAAAAGAAATCCAACCCGGCCTATACGGCGGTGTTTGCGGAAGCGTTGATCGAACTGGCGCATGAAGACGAAACAATTATTGGCCTGACGGCGGCGATGCCCGACGGTACGGGGATCGACAAGTTTGAAAAGGTGTTTCCCGACCGAACCTTCGATGTGGGCATGGCCGAGCAACATTGCGTGGGATTTGCCGGGGCGATGGCGCTGGAAGGACTGCGCCCGGTCGCGGCGATTTATTCCACTTTCCTGCAACGGGCCTATGACCAGGTGGTTCACGACATTTGCCTGATGAATATTCCCGTCACCTTCGCCATGGACCGTGCGGGTATTGTCGGCGAGGACGGTTCCACCCATCAAGGCATGTACGATATCGCCTATTTGCGGACGTTGCCCAACATGGTCGTGATGGCGCCGAAAGATGAAAATGAATTGCGTCATATGCTCAAAACTTCGATTTATCATCCCGGCCCCTCGGCTCTGCGGTATCCGCGTGGCACGACGCTTGGCGTGCCGGTCGATCCGGAAATGAAGATGCTCGAAATCGGCAAGGCCGAGCTGATCCAGGATGGTACGGACCTCGCCATTTTCGCTTACGGCCATATGGTGGAACCTTGCGAAAAAGCGGTAGCCATGTTGGAGAAAGAGGGTCTCAGCGTTGCCCTTATCAATGCCCGGTTTGCCAAGCCCGTGGACAGCGAGATGATTTTAAAATACGCTCGTTCGACGGGGCACTTGGTTACGGTGGAGGAACATTCCCTGGACGGCGGGTTCGGGTCGGCGGTCCTCGAAGCGCTCGAACAAAACGACGCTCTTTCCAATCTGCGGGTAAAGCGCATTGGCGTGGGCAATGTCGTCGTCGAGCATGGAGCGCCGAAGATCATCCGCAAAAATCTTAAGCTGGACCCGGAAGGCCTGTTTGAAACCATCTCCGCATTTTATTATAAACAGTCGTCGAAAACTCCGGCGGCGGTTTCCGGAAACGGGAAAAAGAGTCATTCCCACCACGACGGAGAAAGCCCGCGAGACGCTCGGGCAAAAGGCCAACTGAAATCCAAGCAACCTGTCCATGGGTAGAGTTTCGCAGATCAAGCGGGCGACCCGCGAAACCGAGATCGCCGTTAGCCTGAACCTGGACGGATCGGGCGAGCACAACATCCAGACCCCCATTCCCTTTTTAGACCACATGCTGGCGCAGTTGTCCCGCCACGGGTTTTTCGATCTTGACATCCAGGCCCGGGGCGATACGGAAATCGATTTTCACCACACCGTGGAGGATGTGGGGATTTCGCTTGGACAGGCGTTTTCGCAGGCGCTGGGCGATAAAAAAGGCATCCGCCGTTTTGCCGATGTCAGTGTTCCCCTCAACGAAGCGCTGGCTACCTCCGTAGTGGACCTCAGCGGGCGGGCCTTTTTCGTTTTCAACGCCGATCTTCCCAAGGCCAAAATCGGCGAGTTCGATGTTGAACTGGTTCCCGAATTTTTTCAAGCTTTCGCCGCCAACGCCGGTGTCACCCTGCACATCACCGCCGCCTATTGGAGCAACCTCCACCATGTGGTGGAGGCGATGTTCAAGTCCTTTGCGCGGGCTCTGGATGAGGCTTGTTCCCTGGACCCGCGAAGCGGCGAAATTCCTTCCACCAAGGGCCGATTGTAATTGATTGCCATCATCGATTACGGCATGGGCAACCTGCGGTCGGTGCAAAAAGCCTTGCAGACGGTCGGCGCCGATGCCCGCGTGACCGCCGACCCGCGGGAGATTGCCGGGGCGCGCTCCGTGGTCCTCCCCGGGGTCGGGGCCTTCAAGAACGGCATGGCGAACCTGCGGCAACTGGACTTGCTGGACGCCATTCAAAAAACCATCCAAAGCGGAAAACCCTTTTTGGGAATCTGCCTGGGCCTGCAAGTCCTGTTTTCGGAAAGCGAGGAATTCGGCCCCATTTCCGGTTTGAATATCGTTCCGGGAAAAGTGGTTCGCTTTGCGCCGGGAATGCGCGGCTTGCAAGGCGGCGCGGAATTGAAAATCCCGCATATGGGCTGGAATCGGGTCGTAGTTAAAAAAAACCTGCCGCTGTTCGACGGCGTTCCGGACGCCTCCTGGTTTTATTTTGTGCACTCCTATTATGTGTTGCCGGACAGTCCGGAACCCGTGGCGACGATAACGAATTATGGCGTGGAGTTCGTATCGGGGATTCAATGGAACAACGTCCATGCGTTGCAGTTCCATCCCGAAAAAAGCCAAAAGACCGGGTTGATGCTTCTGAAAAATTTTTCGCGGCTGAAATAACGTGTTGAATTAAGTTTTCTCGCCGTGCTTGTTTTACTCGTTTCTCGAAAATGACAGCCGAGTCGTCAGCTAATCCGGAAGCGGTGGAATCCGCCGCTTACCTGCGCGGGGTTTTGTTTGCCCTCTGCACCTGCTTGTTGTGGGGCGTTTTGCCGATCGTCTCGAAGGCGGCCTTGACGGAGTTTTCCGCCGGCACCATCGTGTGGTTTCGGTTTGTCTTTGCCTTCACGGTTTTGCTGGCGGTTTTGGGCCTGCGTAAATCCGAACCTCTGGCGATTCTGCGGCATCCGCCCGGGCCGGGTTTGCTGGCAGGGGTTTGCCTGGCCGCCAATTATTTTTATTTTTTGCGGGGAGTGCAGTTCAGCGGCCCCTCCAACACCGCTATCCTGATTCAACTGGCGCCGGTTCTGGTGGTGTTGGCGGGCGTGTACCTGTTTCATGAAAAGTTGCGAGGGCGGCAGGCCGCCGGGATGTTTGTTGCCGTTGGCGGTTTTGTGATTTTTTATCTGGACCAGAAACAGCAGACGGTGGCTCCGGGTCTGTATTCCATCGCAAATGGACATATTATTTTCGCGGCGGTCGTTTGGGCGGTGTACGCTACGGCTCTGAAATATCTCAGTGTTCGGTATGAGGCGCAGTCGCTGAACCTGCTGGTTTATGGCGTGGCGGGGATGATGCTGGTTTTTGGAGTGGCGTGGGCGGAGTTTGCCGCGGCGAACTCAAAAAGCTGGCTGTTACTCGTCTTTCTCGGACTGAACACCCTGCTGGCTTACGGGGCTCTGCTGGAGGCCATAAGGTTGATCCCCCTGACCCATGTCAGTGTTATCATTACTCTCAATCCATTGATCACTCTTTTGGTGATGCACTTGATAGGGGAATTCAAGCCGGGCTGGATCGAGCCGGAGGTTGTCGGTTCGCTGGGTTACCTCGGCGCGTTCACCGCCGTTGCCGGCGTGGCCCTTGTGGTTGTCAGGCGGTGATCGCGGTGTTGCCTCCGGCGGAAAAATTCCGCAACCGGCGATTGACAATGCCGCCGATGTCAATTATGGTTATCGGTTAACACGGGTAGGCGATGGGCGAGAGCCGCCGATTCCCAACGCAGTCAACAAGAAGGAAGAGTCGATGAAATTTCGTGGTATTGAGGAAATGTTTAAATTGATAATGATCTTCGTTCTTGCCGCCGTGGCGCTGGGGTTTTTCGCCAGCATAGGCATCTGGGCCGCCGTGTCCTTCCTGAAATTTTTCGGCATCAAAACTCTATCGGGGATTTGAACTTTTCCTCTGTCCTCCCTGGACAGTCCCCCCGAGGAATAGCCCTCTCATCGAATTTTTTCTAATACCATCCCGCCATTTGCATTACCGTTTTCCCCAGTCGAACGGGTTTTGATACCAGTCGCGCAGAAGGGCGATTTGTCCGGAGGACATGATTTTTTTGTTTTCGGCGTACTGGAGAAGTTCCGGAAAGGTCAAGAGGGAATGGAGGCGGCAGTGGGCTTTTTCAAAGGCCTCGGCGGCCTCGGCGAAACCGTAATTGAAAATGCAGAGGCAGTGCTCGACCCTGGCGCCCGCTCGGCGGACGGCGGCCACCGCTTCCAGGGCGCTTCCACCTGTGGATATGAGGTCTTCGACGACGACCGTATTTTGATTGCTTTTCAGGATACCTTCGATCTGGTTTTGCATCCCGTGCTGTTTGGGTTTCGGGCGAACGTAAATGAGGGGTGCTCGCAACAGGTTGGCAAGGCTGGTGGCGGGCGGGATGCCGGCGGTGGCGGTACCGGCAACGACGTCCACGGGAATGTTTTCGCGGGTTAAAACGGCCCGCAGGCCCCGGGCGACCAGAAGGCGGTGCTCGGCGTTGCCGAGAAGAAGGCGGTTGTCGTTGTAAACGGGCATTCGATATCCGGACGCCCAGGTGAACGGGTTTTCGGGATTCAGTTTGATGGCGCCGATCGACAGGGCGATGCGCGCCAGTTCTCCGGCGTGGAAATCGGCGGGTTCATTTTGCATGGCGGTTAAAATCTCCTGTGCAATAACTTGTCTTTTTTGTTGGTGCCGATGGAGCCGATCCCTTTCAGGTTGATGTTGAGCATGAATCGCGTGTCGTCCTGGTTGATGCCGCCGTTGATGTTGTTGCGCTTGATGAAGTCGAATCCCACCCCCCAGCATTTGCACGGGTCATTATACGAGACACTGAAGTCGTTTTCCTGGAATCGGGTGCGTTTTTCGTCGAAGCGGGCGCTGTACTGAATGCGCCAGCCTTTTTTCAGATCCAGGTTGATGGTTCCCTGAAGGAAGGTCGAGGCGTTGCGGGTGAACCGGCGCTCAAAAAAGATCGACAGCATTTCCGTGGCTTTGATGCCGACTTCCAGGTTGGCGGTGTTGAAGACGCCGTCATAAACGTCGAACTTGGTATCGAAGTTCATCATCAGGGCGTCGAGAAGCCGGCTATCGAGGTCGAACCGCAGGTCGGAAAAAGGCCGGGACTTGGTTCCGGGAGGTTGGGTGCGGGTCGCTTCGCGGATGTCGTACGTTTGCTTGAGTTCCAGCCTCATGACCTGATCGGTCTTGAATTTGCCGTTTTTGAGGGCCGTTTTGCGGTGAATTCTCTGGTTGAGCGTGTAGGTTATGCGATTGGCGGCGCCGATGGTGTCGACGCTGTCGAACACTTTTATTTTTTTTCGCGTGTTTTCGCTGATGTCGGGAATGTATTGGTACGTCAGGCGCGGTTCGACGACGTGGTTGAGTTTGGGGTATTTTGGATTGCCGGTGAAATAAATTTTTCTGAACTTGGGCCCCTCAATGACCGTATTGATGTCCGCCAATTGCCTGGAAAAGCCGTCCAGCGTTTGCTTTTCGGCTCCCAACCCCTTGCTGTAATAGGTTTCCCGGAACCCCACGATGGGTGTGAAGGTGATCCATGACGTGGGCCGCAGGGGCATGGAAATCTGCGGATGAAAGTCGATGCGCTGAAAGGTTTCCGTTCGGTCAACGGAGACGCTGGGGTCCAGGTCGGTCTGGAACAGGGTGTACGAGGCCTCCTGGTTAAAGAAAAATGGAGAGTTGCCGATGGCGAAGCGTTGAACCTTGTGGGTGATCTGCGGGAAAAGGTTCAGGGTATCGTTGCGGTTGTCCTCGATGCTGTTACGGGCTCGGGCGAGGACGTCCAGGGTGCTGTTGCTCCAGGATTTGGTGAGGTTAAAAAACGAGTTGGTGCTTCTGCGGGTCCGCCTTGCCACGTTATTGGTGAAGGTTTTGTTGAAGTTGTTCGCGCTGATGAGATCGAGCTTGGCATTGACATGAAAGCCACGCGGCAGGGCCTGCTGGTGAACGGCATCCACCTTCCAGATGACATCGTTGGTGATTTTGTCGTCGAGTATATTCGCCCGGAACTCTCCGCGGGTGGTGGCGCTGGGAGTGTAGCGATATTCGATTTCCGGCCGGACGCCGCGTTTTTCCATGTAGTCGATCGAAAAGGTGGCATCGGACTGGCGGTTGATCGCCCAAAAGTAGCTGTTGTTGATAAAAACGCCGTTCACATTGCTACTGCCGAATTCGGGAAACAGGAAGCCGCTTTTGCGTTCGTTGTCGAGAGGGACGTAGCCGATGGGGAGATGGAGCAAGGGCACGTCCCGCACCTTGAAGGTGGCGCCGCGGAACAGGGCGCGGTCGCCTACCTGCACATCCATGGAGTCCACTTCAAAAACCCAGTCCGGCAGATGGCCCTTGCAGGTGGTCAGTGAGGATTTGTCGAGTTTGTAATGCCGGTCGGAGAGTTTACGGGCGCTTTTGCTCTTGATGTAATAGGAATGAGCGATTTCGCCGCGGACGTTAAAGAATTTCGCTTTTTCGCTTTTCAGGTTGAAGACGGCGCCGTGCGCTTTGAGCCGCGTCCCTTCTCCAGTGATAAGCACGTGGCCCGTGGCTTCTCCCTTGCCGGTTTTCAGATTGATTTTTATGCGGTCGGCGCGGACGGCCCTGTTTTGATAACGAACGGTGACCTTGCCCCGCGCCTTGATCGTGTCCTTCGCGGAATCCCGTTCGAGGTGGTCGGCGGAAATTCTAACGGATTCTTCCTGGGAAGATTGGGATTTGCCGGAGATTTTTTTTGCGACAGCCGCTTTTTGCCCGGCGGAGGAGGGCATTGCCGCAGGGTTGGCGAGGGCTTCTCCAGCGGCAAGGACAACGGCAAGCCAGAGAACCAGGATGGGTTTAGTTATTCCGCTCATTGGCAAAGAACTGTTTGGCCTCCGCCACGGTGAAAAGGGAGCCGGTAACACAAATGATATCCGTGGGGCGAACCATTCTCCTGGCTGAGTTCAAAGCATATGGTATTTCATTAATAATTTCAACAAATTTATGGTATTTACGCAGTATGGCATACAGGCGATTGGGGTCCTCGCTTCGTTGTTGCCGGGGTTTTACCAGGATGATTTTGTGAGCGAATCGGGCCAGGATACCCAGCATATCCTCGACCGGCTTATCGCGCATGGTTCCCAGGACCAGAAGGCATTGGTCAAACTTGAAGTATTCCCGCAGGCTTTCTGTCAGTTTTTTGACGCCGTCTGGGTTGTGGGCGCAATCGAGGACAATGTCGGGGTTCTTTGCCACGGTTTCCAATCGTCCGTCCCAGCGGGTGGTTTGCAGTCCCTGCCGCACCGCCGTTTCAGAAACGGAGTGTTGTTTCGAGTTCAGTTCGAGACAGGCGGCGATGGCCAGGGCGGCGTTGGCAACCTGATGCCGGCCGATTAACGGCAGGGTCAGGTTTTTCCAATGGCGCTGCCGGCCGCGGAAATCGATCGACTGGCTTTGAGAGTTGAATGTTGTCCTTTCCGCCTCGAAATCCTTTCGCAAGCATTGTAATGTGGCGCGGCGGTCCCGAGCCACCCGCGCAATCACCTTCGACACAGCCTCATTGGGAATATCAGCAAAAACCGTGCCGCGATCCTTGATAATGGAGGCCTTTTCAAAGGCGATGGTTTCGAGGTTTGAGCCCAGCTGATCCGCGTGGTCCCGGGAGATGGATGTCAGGATGGAAATTTCCGCGTGGCACAGGTTGGTGGCGTCCAGCCTGCCGCCGAGGCCCACCTCGATGACGTTCCAATCGAGTTTTTTTTCGTGAAAATAGAGGAAGGCGAGGACCGTGCTGAATTCGAAATAGGTTATCGGGATATTGCCGGATTCGGCGGCTTGCTTGATTCTTCCGGCAAGTTCGGCGAATTCATCGGGGGCGATGGGAACGCGGTTGACCTGAACCCGCTCGCGAAAATCCAGAAGGTGGGGGGAGGTGTAAAGTCCTACCCGGTAACCGGCGGCGCGCAGGATGCTTTCCGCAAAAGCCGCGGTGGACCCCTTGCCGTTGGTGCCCGCAATGTGAATGGCGGGAATTTTCAATTGGGGATCGCCAAAATAGCGTAAAAGCCGGGCGGTGTTTTCAAGACCCAATTTGATCCCACTTGGCAACAGGCTGGAAAGATAATTCAAGCTTTCCCTATAGTTCATTGTTCAAGTGTCCTTGTTTCATTGAATTCAGCCCGTTCATCGAGGCATCCCGGCCCGGGTTTTCTTGAGAGCCCAGTGATCAGGGTACACGTTTTTTCAGGAAAAGCCTGACGATTTATTTTGGACTTTCGCTCGGGGCCGGTTCATACAAATGGCATTCCACGATGTGGTTATCGCTCAGTTTTATGGGTCGCGGGGCGGTGGTGCGGCAGTGATCCATTACCTGAGGACAACGGGGATGAAAATGACAGCCGCTGGGCGGGTTCAGCGGCGATGGGACGTCTCCTTTTAACACAATGCGCGGCCTTCGTTTTTTTGGGTCCGTCAAGGGATTGGATGCCAGCAGGGCCTGGGTGTACGGGTGGGCGGCCTCGCGGTTCAAAACAGCCGTAGGGGCGATCTCCACCAGCCGCCCCAGATACATGACCGCGGTTCGGTGCGACAGATGCTTGACGACGTTCAGGTCATGGGAAATGAACAACAGGGACAGGTTAAATTCTCCCTGGAGTTTTTGTAACAGGTTGATGATCTGCGCCTGGATGGAAACGTCCAGCGCCGATACCGGCTCGTCACAGACGATGTATTCGGGATCGAGAGCCAAAGCCCGGGCAATGCCGATGCGCTGTCTTTGTCCGCCGGAAAACTCGTGCGGATAACGTTTCATATATACCGGGGACAGGCCGACACGTTCCATGATGGCGCCGATTTTTTTTTTGACGTCATGGCGCGTCGCTTTCTTGTGAATCAACATGGCTTCGCCGATGATGCGTTCCACCGTAAACCGGGGATTGAGCGAGCTGTAAGGGTCTTGAAAGATGATCTGCATCCGCCGCCTCAAGGGAAACAACTTTTTTTCGCTGAGGGTCGGCAGGTCGATTCCGTCAAAATACACTTTTCCGGAAGTGGGTTCCAGGAGGTTGATGGTCATGCGCCCGACGGTGGTTTTGCCGCAACCGGATTCTCCCACGAGACCCAGCGTTTCGCCCCGGGCGATTTCAAATGAGACACCGTTGACTGCCTTGACCTGGTTTACGGGCTTGGACAGCAGGCCGCCGTAAATGGGGAAAAACTTTTTCAGGGATTGGACTTTCAGTAAGGGTTTCATGGAGTCATTGTCCATTTTCGTAAAGCCAGCAGGCGGTTTGGTGATGGGTTTGCGATCCGGGGATCTTTACGAGAGGGGGGATTTTTTCTTTACAATGCGGCATCGCCTGGGAACAGCGCGGATGAAAGGCGCATCCGGAGGGCAAATGAGCGGGATGGGGAACCGCGCCTGGAATCGGATCCAGCGGACTGCCCGGTTCGTTTCGGGGAATGGATTTCAGCAGGCCCTGCGTGTAAGGATGGGCGGGAGATTCGAACAGTTGGCCGGTTGAGGTTTCCTCGACGATTTTCCCGGCATACATGACCGCCACCCGGTCCGCGTATTCCGCGACGATGCCTAAATTGTGCGTGATCAACAGGATCGACATTTGAATTTCCGATTGCAGGGACGCCAGCAAATCGAGAATTTGCGCCTGAATGGTAACGTCCAGCGCCGTGGTCGGTTCGTCGGCAATGAGCAGGGCCGGGCGGCAAGCGATGGCCATGGCGATCATGACCCGTTGCTTCATGCCTCCGGACAGTTCGTGCGGGTATTGGTCGATTCGTTGCTCCGGCGAGGGGATGGCCACCTTGCGTAACATGTCCAGGGTCATGGCGCGCGCTTCGCTCTCGCTTTTGTTCTGATGCAGGATGATGACTTCCGCGATTTGATCGCCGATGGTGAAAATGGGGTTGAGGGATGTCATCGGCTCCTGGAAAATCATGCCGATGTCGTTGCCGCGGATTTTACGCATCTCCTCCTCGGTGGCGGAAAGCAGGTTGCGGCCCTTGAGCAGAATCCGGCCCGAGTCGAACCGGCCGGGGGGGCTGGGAATCAGCCGCATGATGCTGAGGGCGCTGACGGACTTGCCGCAACCCGATTCGCCGACCAGCGCCAGGGTTTCCGAGGGTTGGATGGTCAGGTCCACGCCGCGCACGGCGCGCACCACGCCGCCATCGGTGTCAAAAGACGCGCCCAGGTTTTCAATGGCGAGGAGGGCGGTCATCGGGAAAACGGTTCCGGGGATGGGCGGACGGGTTGTGGTTTGCGGCGCACGGAGTCGTTACTTTTCCTCGGTGATATCTTCATAGCGGTAGCCGTCGTCCTCGTCGATTTCATACCGGTTCAAGCGGGGTTCGATTTCCGCCGCCCAGGCGTCAATGCCGCCGCGCAGGCTACGGACGTGGCCAAACCCCTGGCCTTGCAACCATTGCCTGAAACTGGCCACCCGTTCTCCCTTCCAGTCCACGAGAACGATTTCCGCCGTTTTGTCGAGATCGTTCAGGATGGCGGCGCAGTTGTCCCGGCTGACGGGTTTTGCGCCTTGCAGGCAGACGATGTCCCGCTCCCATTGCTCGCGGATGTCGAGAATAACCGGCGCCTCTCCGGACTGGATTTTGCGCTGTAAATCCTCCGGACTGATGAAGCTGGTTTTCTTTTGGTACTCGGAGTTTAAAAAATTCAAAACTTCAACGGCCTGGTCTCCGGACTTGCCGTGTTCCCGGCAAACGGATTCGATAGTCGCCTCCGGTTCATAGCCGGCAACGGGCAGGCCGATTCTAAAGTTTGCGAACAGCGGGGAGTCGGCCTCGGGGAAGGTTTCCCGCAATCGAACCATGGGCGTGTCCAAGGTAAAGGGACCTTCCGTGCCGGACGGCTTTTCCATCTGGATGTCGGTGATCATCAGAATGTGATAACCGTATTGTGAGTGAATGGGGCCGATGACTTCCCCCTTATGGTCCGGCATCAACCCTTCTCCCAAAAGGGACTTCAGGTTCAAGTCGGTCACCCATCCGAGGTCGCCCTTGTTTTTTTTGGAAGGACAGTCGCTGTACTTTTCGACGGCGTCCACAAACGAGACTCCGACATCCAAGTCTTTTTTGGCGGCCACCGCCTTGTCCACGGTGCGCGTGAAAATCTGGCTGGCACGAACTTTTATCATAATAAATATCTCCTTGATTACATGCAGACTATAGTAATATGGCTGGTCGGCCAAGTAAAGCCGGGGAGCGGAACAGGCGGAAAAAAAGAATCTGATTGATGATGAGAGAAAATCTTCGGTTCAATAATCTGAAATGAGGAGATGGTGGATTGACGTTGTGTTTTAACTGTTCATTATGGCAACGGCGTGTTTTGCAAGGCTGGGGGCTTTGCCTGGCCGGCCTGATCGGCTTTCTTGTTATGGAAGCCGCCGCTCCCGCCGCGGCTCTGGGAAAATATATTCAGCTCGACGCGGTGGCGGATGTCAAAACCCGGTTCAGTTCGGGCTGTTCCTCGGTGCAGGAGTTGGCCAATATCGCGCAACACCGCGGCATCGACGTAGTGATCTACAGCGACCGGGACAGGATGTCCCTGGAGTATGGAATTTTTCCTTTTGAAAGGATCGTCAAAAAGAAAAAGGAACAATATTCCATCCTCACTTCCGGCGCTTCGGCTTACCTTGCGGAAATCAACACCAACGATAAAACGTTTCCGGAAACCCTGCTGGTGCCGGCGGTTGAAAGTGCGCCGTTTTATTACTGGACGGGGAACCTGGTCGATAAAAACCTGACGGCTCACAACTGGGACAAGCATCTGCTGATCGTCGGGTTGAATTCCGCCTCGGAATATGAGCGACTGCCGGTTCTGAACAGTAATTTTTCCACGAAATATATTGACCGCTACGGCCCGTCGTTTCTGGTGCTGGCCGTTCTTTTTTTGATCAGCGCCGGACTTTTTTACAAAAGGGTTTGGCGGAAGACTTCTTTTTTCTTCACGGTGGTTTTTCTGTTGCTGGCGGTTAACAATCACCCGTTCAAAAGTTCCCCCTTTGACCAGTATGGCGGCGACAAGGGAATTGCTCCGTATCAGGAAACGATCGACTATGCGGTTGCGCATGACGCTATGGTTTTCTGGAACCATTTGGAGTCGACCGCCGGCGTGGGCAAAAAGGATTCCGTAGGCCTGGACACGCCCCCTCATCCGCGCGATCTTTTGTTGTCGAAGAACTATACCGGTTTTGAAGCTGTTTACGACGGCAAGATTCACGTGACGGATCCGGGCAGGGAGTGGGACCAGGTTCTCCTGCAATACGTGCGCGGAGAGCGGGCACATCCGGTTTGGGGGTACGGGGGAAATGATTTTCAGTGCGAGGGCGAAAACGGCCGCGCCCTGGGCGGCGTTCGAACCATTCTGCTGGTGAAGGAAAAAAGCCGAAAAGCGGTTCTCGACGCCATGCGCCGGGGCAGGATGTATGCGGTGAAACAACCTGACGAGTTCCGCCTCTCGCTGGACAATTTCACCATTTCCGACAAGGCGAAGGCGGCGGGCCGGGAGGCGGTCATGGGCGATGAATTGGTTACGAAAAACTTTCCGGAACTGAAGGTGAACCTTCGCTTGACCAACGGCATTCCGGACTGGGTGGAGTTGTCCGTCATCCGCGACGGGGAAGTGGTCAAGAAAGAAATCGTTACCATGCCGTATGAACTGGTTTGGCGGGACATGAACATCAAGCGCGAGGGCAAGGTGTATTACCGTCTGAAGGCCGAGGTGAGTACGGAAAGTTATCTGATATCCAATCCCATTTTCGTCAAGTTTTCGGATGCGGCGCCGCAAGTTGCGTCGGTGGCTCCGGAGCCGAAGCCGTCGTCGATAGCGGACAAGGCTCCGGAGCGGCCCAAACCGCCGAGCCCGCCGGCGCCGCCGCAAGCGCCATCGGCAAAAACGGCGTTCGCGGAGACGGTGGATATTCGTCCGCCCGCCGTTCCGGACGTTCCCAAAATTTCCCTGCCGGAAGCTTCTTCGGAAACCGAGCTGGACTTGCCTTCCGCGCCGCAGGTCAGCGAACCCGCCCCCGCGGCACCCGCTACGGAACCGGAGAAGGAACAAAAATTCGTCGTCGCCCTGATCGACGGTGTGACGTTGAAGAAAGGCCCCGGCGTGAAATTCCCGCAAACAGCCACCGCCCGCAAGGGCGAACGCCTGCTTCTCCTGCGGAAATTAAAGTCCCTGCATAACGGCAAGCCCTGGTTGGAAATTAAGAAAGACCGCCGCAAAATGTACGTCTGGGGAGGATTGGTCAAGTTCAGCGAATAGCCCGATATCCGGTGGGAGAGGATCATGTAACCGGCGCTCCCGGCAACGCTTGCCGAATCCGGCGGCGGACAGGATGCTTCGGTGGGGTTAGTTCTGCTGTGCGCTTTTGCCTATTTTCAGCACCAGGTACCCGACAATGCCTGAGACAAATGACCCTACCAGTACGGCCAGTTTGTCGGTGTATTGAAAAATGGCGTCATCTACAAATGCTAACGAAATAATAAATAGACTCATGGTGAACCCGATGCCCGTTAATACGGAGATGCCGTAAAGCTGTGTCCAGTTGCTGTCTTTTGGCAGCTCTGCCCATTTAAGTTTTATGACCAGCCAACTGAAACCGAAAACACCGAGTTGCTTGCCGGCAAATAACCCAAGCATGATGCCCAACGGTACGGAACCGGCCATTTGGCTAAAAGATATTTGCGTCACGTTTACGCCCGCATTGACGAAAGCAAACAGGGGCAGGATGAAAAACGCCACCCAAAAATGAATATCGTGTTCGATCTCTTTTACCGGTGAAATGGCCCGGTTGTCTTCATCTTTTGCGTTCAGCGGAATTGAAAATGCCAGCGCGACACCGGCCAATGTGGCATGGACCCCGGATTTAAGAATGCTCACCCATAATACCGTGCCGACAATGAAGTACGCGGCTTTTTTTGCAACGCCAAATATATTGAGGGTGATTAAGGCAGTCAAAGCGATGGCTGCAACAGCAATGGATAAGGTGGACAACTCGGTTGTATAAAAAATAGCAATGATGACGATGGCCCCCAAATCGTCAATAATGGCTAATGCCATTAAAAATATTTTAAGTGAAACGGGAACCCGGTTACCCAGCAGGGAGAGAATGCCCAATGCAAAAGCGATGTCCGTGGCGGTGGGTATTGCCCACCCGCCGACAGCGACAGGATTGCTTTGGTTAAATATTAAATAGATTGCCGCCGGAACGGCCATCCCGCCGACAGCGGCGACTCCGGGTAATATGATTTGGCTTAAAGATGATAAATGACCTTCCAGTATTTCTCTTTTTACTTCCAGGCCGATCAGCAAAAAGAAAATAGACATCAAGCCGTCATTGATCCAATGGTAAAGCGACTTGTCGAGATGCAGTGCGCCAATTCGGATTTCTACGGGGATATGTAAAAAGGCTTCGTAGGTCGCCGACAGGGGTGTGTTGCTTAATACTAATGCCAAAGCAGTCGCAAATATCAGCAGGATGCCGCTCGCGGATTCTTTCTTTATGAAGTCTTCGAGTATTTTCATTTGGTGTGCCGTGGCGGAGTTCGCCTGACAGCGGCCCCGCGCGGCGACCGAACCCCGTTGGCGGCAAGGTCAGGAAAAGTTTATCCGGCGCAGCCCGCTTACCTGGCGGGCTGGATAGTGATTTCGCCCTGTTTTTGCAATTGGCTGTAGGCCATTTCCAGGCGGGAGTGGGCGCCGGTGTGGTTTTGGTTGATCCGCAAGGCTTCCTTCAAGGGAGGAATCGCCTTCTGGTATTGCTTTAGCTCGCCATAGGTCCAGCCCAGGCTGAAGTAGGCGTCGGCGTTGTTGGGGTCGATGCGGATAGCGCGCTTGAGCGGCTCGATAGCTTCCCGATACCGCCTGGTTTCCCCATACGCCCAGCCCAGGCTGATCAAGACGTCGGCGTTGCCGGGGTCGATACGGGCGGTTTCCCGGTATTCGCGGATGGATTCCTCGTAGCGGCCGAGGATTTCATACGCCAGCCCCAGATGGTAATGGGCCTCGGCGTAGTTCGGATCGATTTCAATCGCCTTGCGGAAGAAGTCGATGGCCTCCGCGTTTTTGTCCAGGAGGGCGTGCATCCGTCCCAGGTTGTTGAAAGCCTCGGCATAGTTCGGATCAATCTCGACGGCTTTTTTAAATTCGGCGATGGCGTCATGGGGACGGCTCAGTTTCCAATAAGCCGTTCCCAGGTTGTTGTGGGCGATGGCATCGCCGGGTTGCAGACGGACGGCAGTTTCCAGGGACCCGACCGCCGCGGCGTAATTTTTCGCTCTCAGATAATTGATGCCCAGCAGGATTTGGGCGGCGGTAAGGGCGGAATCTAATTGAACGGAATTTTCCAGCGACTCGATGGCTTTCCGGTAGTCTTTCTTTTCGCTGTAAACCCGGCCCAGGCCGAATTGGGGCAGGGCGTTTTCGGGCTCGATGCTGGCCGCGCGTTGAAGCGGCGCCAAAGCTTGATCAAATTCACCCAGCCGAATGTAACTCACCCCAAGCTGGTAATAGGCCTTGGAGAAATCCGGGTTTAATCGAATCGCTTCCTTCAAGGGCGCAACCGCGTCCCGGTACCGGTTCAGTTCGCCGTAGGTGACTCCCAGGTTGTAATGGGCCAGGGCAGAATCGGGGTCGATTTCCAAAGCCTGCGTATAGCTTTCCAGGGCTTCCGGGAAGCGTTTCATTTTGCTGTAGGTCCAACTCAGGCCGGAATAGGCGGAGACGTTGCCGGGGTCGATGCGAATGGCGTTTTTATAAGCCGTGATGGCTTCCTCGTAATTTCCCATTTCCCGACGGGCTTCCGCCATGCGGAAATGAGCGTCGAAATGGTCCGGATTTATTTCGAGAACCTTCCGGTATTGTTCGATCGCCTTGTCGTATTTTTTCAGTTGCTCATAAGACCGTCCCATATGGAAAAGGCCGGGGATGTTTTTAGGTTCGAGGAAGATGATGTTGTCATAGCTTTCAATGGCGTCCTCGTAGCGTTGCAACGCTTCATATTCCCTGCCCTGTTTGAGGTAGGGCTCGGGGTCTATGGGGCTGAGTTCGATCCATTGCCGCAGTGGTTCGAGGGCGTCTTCGTGGCGGCCCAGTCTGGAATAGGCCGTGCCCAGGTAGTTCAGGGCCGTTGTGTTTTTGGAGTTGATGTCGAGAGCCTGTTTCAAGGGTTCGAGGGCTTCCTGGTTGCGCCCGGTTTGCAGGTAAGACCAGCTCAGGCCGGTAAGGGCATCTTCCGAACGGGGGCTCATGTCCAGCGTTTTTCGATAAGCCTCGATGGCTTTGTCATGCTGGCCCAACGCGGCAAGGCTTTTGGCTTTGCCGAGGGTTGCTTCCGGGAACAGGGGATTCAACTCCGCCGCCCGGGAAAATTCCCGGATGGCGTCGGCATGTTTTTTCAACGTTGCGTAACATTGTCCCAGGACCTGGTGCGCCTGGGGCAGGTCGGGGTTCAGTTGGATGGATTTTTCCAGGGGCTTGACCGCCGTTTCGCATTGCTCCAGTTTCATGTAGGCCCATCCCAGCCCGTATTGGGCTTCGGGGAAGAGGGGGTCCAGTGTTATCGCGTTGCGATAGGTGTCCACCGCTTCCTGGTAGCGGCCCAGTTCTCCGTAGCTGGTCCCCATGGCGAAATAGGCGGGAGAATACAGGGGTTCCACGCGCAGGACCTCTTTGAATTCGGCGATGGCTTTTTCGTAAAGGCCCATGGTTTGATAGGCTTTCCCCAAGCTGAAGTGCGCGACGTAATCGTTGGCGTCCAGCTCGATGGCTTTCTTGTATTCGTCGATCCGTGTAATATCCGCCCGCGCCGGGCAAGCGGTTATCAGGAATGCAACGATCAGGGTGAATGTCTGAAGCTTTTTCTTCATACGCGAACCTTGTTTTGTTCTAAAAACGTGTGATTCCCTCCTCCGGATAGGAGTCGATTTTATGGATGGTCAGGTCGGAGCCCCGCATTTCTTCGTCCTTGGACAGGCGGATGCCGAAAGAGGCGTTCAAAACCTTGTAGACCGCAAAGCCGAAAACGAGCGCGATGAGGATTGCCGCGGCGGAACCCACCAGCTGGGCGGTCAAGCTGACTCCGCCGAGCCCGCCCAGGGACTCCTGTCCGAAAATGCCGCAGGCGATGCCGCCCCAGGTTCCGGAAATCCCGTGCAGGGGCCAGACTCCCAGGACGTCGTCAATTTTGAGTTTTTCCTGTTCCCAGGTGAACCCCTTGACGAAGATGACGCCGGCGATGCCGCCGATAATGAACGCGCCGATGGGATGCACCTTGTCCGACCCGGCGCAGATCGCCACCAGGCCCGCCAGGGCGCCGTTGTGGATGAACCCCGGATCGTTTTTGGAAACCACCAGCGCGAACAAAATGCCGCCAACCATGGCGAACAGGGAATTGATGGCCACCAGGCCGGTAATGCCGCTCAATTGCGCCGCCGACATGACGTTGAATCCGAACCAGCCGATGCAGAGCATCCAGCTTCCCAGTGCGAGGAAGGGGATGTTGCTGACCGGGATGGGCGTGCTTTTGCCATGCGAATCCCAACGACCGATCCGCGGGCCGAGAACGATGACTCCGGCCAGGGCGATCCAGCCGCCCATGGAATGCACCACGACGGAGCCGGCGTAGTCATGAAAAGGTATGCCGCCGCTGAAGTTCGCCAGCCACGAGCCATCCTGGCCCAGTAGCGTGATGTTCCCCCAAACCATGCCCTCGAAAATCGGGTAGGCGAAGGTCACGAAGATGGCCGCCGCCAGCGCCTGGGTCCAGAATTTGGCTCGCTCGGCAATGCCGCCGGATATGATCGCCGGCACCGCCGCCGCGAAGGTCAATAAAAAGAAAAAATGCACCAGATCGTATCCCTGGTTGTTGGCCACCAGGTCGCCGGCGGACTGGAAAAAATAAACGCCGTAAGCGATCGAATAACCGATCAGAAAATACACCACTGTGGAAACCGAAAAATCGACCAGAATTTTGACAAGCGCATTGACCTGATTTTTTTTCCGGACGGTGCCCACTTCCAGAAAAGCAAATCCGCCGTGCATGGCAAAAACCATAACGGCTCCCAGCATCATAAACAGAACGTCGCCACTGTTTCCCAGACTGATGATGTCCTTTTCCATTTGTCCTCCCTGAGATCATTCAAAACAGCTCGAAGTTTTCGATGGCGAACCAAGCGGGTTGGTCACCTTATTGTCGGCATAATATACCATTTTGATAAGGCAAAATTAGGCGAAAGATGGTTTTATTGCGGGATGGGCGTGCCGGGCGGCAGTTCGATGCCGAAATGATCCCGTAGCGCCGCGACGACCTCGGGTTCGGATAGCCGGCGGGTGACCGTCTCTCCGCCCCTGCGGATTTTAAGCTCTCCGTCGGTCAGGGAAACGCGCCCCTCCGGCATGGGTTTCGCGCAGATCATTTTTTGCGTGAACAGCGAATCGGGCGAGGTGGAACTGAAGTAGTTCGGCAACATAAAATCGACCGGGTGGTGAAACGTCAAGTTGAAGGAATAAAGGTTCAGCCATTGGTTCAGGATTTCGGATTGCAGAATGTAGCCGCGTGTGGGGTGGGCGGTCAGCCGAAATTTTTCCGAGAACTGCCTTTCCTCCACATCCGTTGCCAGCGGCAGGGGGGCGAGCAGGCAGTGGCCGCCGAACGCCGGGTCGGCAATCCGCCGCTCGCCGCCGGTCTCCACCAACAGCAATTGATGCAGTTTCGGCCCGATGACTTCCGATCCGAGCATCACCCGCGCCATGAGCAGTTCGACGCTGAAACCGAGTTGTTTCAAAAGATAATAGAACAGGGTGTTGATTTCGTGGCAATAGCCGCCGCGTTTGTTGACGATCAGCTTGTCGAACAGGGCTTGGGGATCGAGGCTGATTTTTCGTCCGAGGCGGATGTCGAGATTTTCGAACGGGATGTGAAAGGCATGGCCGAGGTGCAGTTTTTCCAGGGTTTCGAGAGACGGGTGCGGGCGGCCTTCGAAGCCGATGCGGCGCAGGTAGGCATCGACATCCAGGGAATTATGTTGCGCCGCTTGTTTCATCGGGTTTCAAGACCAGGGCGGCGGAGTTGATGCAGTATCTTAACCCCGTGGGAGGCGGGCCGTCCTCGAAGACGTGGCCCAGGTGCGCGCCGCACTGGCGGCACAGGACTTCCGTGCGGCGCATGAACAGGCTCTGGTCCTCATCGGTGGCAACGCGCTCCCGGCCCACCGGCTCAAAAAAACTCGGCCAGCCGGTGCCGGAATCGAACTTGCCGCGTGCGTCGAACAGCGGACTGCCGCAACAAACGCAGTGATAAATGCCGGGCTCCTTGGTGTTCCAGTACTCGCCGGTGAAGGGCGGTTCCGTGTCCTTTTTCCGGCAGATGCGGAACTGTTGCTCCGTCAGTTGCTTGCGCCACTCTTCATCCGATTTTACGATCTTGCCTGTCATGGCCTGGTTTCCTTTGTCATATCAGGTCAACCGGCGGCGGCAAACGGTCCGCCGGTTTCCGAGGGGATCATCGCAAATGCTTTCTTTCCTCTTCGGGCATGAAGCGTACGTAATCGATCAGGATTCGGTTTATATTGTCCAGCCTGGAGATCAGGATTTTCATCAATTTGTTTCGCACCTTGATCTCCAGTTGTGAGCCCAGCCGGGCGAGGATGACCCGATTCAGTTTTAGCACCGTTACATCCGTGGCGGCGATGACGTTGGTGCTCCGCGGGGATTTGGCCAGGAATGAAATTTCACCGAAAAGGGCGCCGGGTTTTAAGATGGCGATCTTCAGGCTCGGCGTGATGTCCTTGGTGATATACGCTGTGCCTTTCAGGAGAATGTAGAGGGCGTTATCCATGGCGCCCTCGCGGATAAGGCAATCGTTTTTATTGAAATCGATGATGCTCGTGTCGATGTTGACGAACTTCTTTTTCTCGTCGGCGTTGAAGCTGTTGAAAAAGGGGATCTTGTAAAACAGCGCGATGATTTTTTCCGGCGAGAGCCGCCGCTTGCCTGTGCTACTAACCATATTTTTGCTCGTCGATCAGGTTGACGGATAAGGGCTCAGCGTACCCTCTGCATAATTTACACTACAATGGCGGGAATCCCAATGAAAAAAATAAAGCCGGAGAGGAGGAAACAGCCGCTTAAAATCTTTAGAATATCTTGACGGGAGACCGACTGTAAATGCAAATGGTTCCTGCCGTATTTTACCATTGTCCGGCTAAACCCCAATGGCACGCAAAGGACGTACCTTTATTTCGGCCACGTCTTTTTGCGCCTGTGCAAGGTCATAGGCTGTTTGCGCGGCCAGCCATGCCCGTGCCGTACTCCATCCCATCTTTTCCAGCCGAATAGCCATTTCAGGTGAAATACCGGCATGACCGTGGATCACGCGTGAGAGAGTATGACGGGCAACACCTAGTCGACGAGCCGCTTCCGTCACGGACAGCCCCGAAGGATCAAGACAGGCACTCTTGATCGAGCGACCGGGATGTGGTGGGTTTTTCATAGCCATTTCATCACCTCTTAATGGTAATCAATTAAATTGACGTCTAATGCATCACCGTCTTTAAAGCGGAAAAATGATGCGCCAATTGCCGGATACTTTTACACTCCAAAAACCTTTGAAGTTTCCTTTTAATGGGTGAAGGTTGTAACCCGGCTTGTCAAGGTCTTGCGGTTTTTCCGCGATATCCAGAAATGCGAGGATGTCTTCGATCAGTTCAAGCTGGCCTGACAGGACTTTGCTTTGATCGCCTCGTTCATAAAGCCTTTTTAATCCACGATGTTTAAATGTTCTTATCATGTTTCATTGTGTCGTGTATCGGAACGGGTGTCAATTTAGATGGTTTGGTTCAACCGTGCGGTCGATCCGTTGGTTTGTGTTTCATGGTAGTTGACCGGGTCAGGAGCGTTTTCCGGCGCGCAACTGGTATTTGCGGACGGCGCGGTTATGGTCCGCCAGGGTGCTGGAGAACTCGTGACTGCCGTCCTGCCGGGAGACGAAATAGATGTGTTTCACCGGTGCGGGATAAAGGGCGGCCTTGATGGATTCCAGCCCCGGGCAGGCAATGGGGCCGGGTGGCAGGCCGCCGTACCGGTAGGTGTTGTAGGGTGAGTCGATGGCCAGATCCTTTTTGCGCAGGTTGCCGTCGAAGTTCTTGATAACGTAAATGACGGTGGGGTCGCATTGCAGGCGCATGTTCCTTTTCAGCCGGTTATGGAAGACGGCGGAGATCAGGCCGCGTTCGCGCTCGTCGCCGGTTTCTTTCTCGATCAGCGAGGCCAGGGTGACGATTTCGTGGAAACTGAAGCCGAGTTCCCGGGCGCGTTGCAGGTACTGGGGTTTGAGGGCTTGTTTGGCGAAGGTGTCCACCATGGTTTTGACGATGTTGCGCGCGCCGGCGTTTTTGCTGAAGAGATAGGTGTCCGGGAAAAGGTAGCCTTCGAGATTTTCCATGGAGCCGCCGAGAGACTTGATGAGGCCGCGGTCCCGGGTGGCACGGATGAATTCGGCTTCGTCCACCATGCCTTTTCGGCTCAACAGGGCGGCGATTTCCGTGATGCGGTACCCTTCGGGTATGGTGACGGGATAAAGAATCGTCCGGCCTGACGTGATGTGTTCAAGGATTTGTCCGGGGGGCATGGTGGGGGACAGATGAAATTCCCCGGCCTTGATCTGGTCCTGCTTGCCTTGAAAATAAGCCAGCAGGCGGAACGAGCTGGGACCGCGGACCAATTGGGATTCGGCCAGGCGGTGGGCGACTTGCTTGAGGGTCATGCCTTTTTCGATCTTGAAGAGGACGGGTTCGGGCGAGCCGCCGACGGGATAGGCGGCCTGGTAATAAAATAACCCCCCGATCAGCCAAATGAAGGCGATACATCCCCAAAAGACGGCGAGTAGAGTCGTTTTCAGAATACGCATGGCTGGTACCGCGGATTCTCCCATCTTCCCCCTCGCTTCAGGGGGCGAGACACGTTTATTTTACCTGTGCCGGACCGGAATGGACAGCGATTTGAGCGAGGAATCGGTCGTTTTCCTCCGGGCAACCGATAGTGACCCGCAGGCAATTGTGCAATCGCGGATGGCCGCTCAGGTCCCGCACCAGGATGCCTTTTTCCAGCAGGTGGTTGAAAATGGAGCTTGCGTCTTGCCGCGTTCGGAACAGGATGAAGTTGGCGTCCGACGGAAATACGGTCAAGGAGTCGATTTTCGCCAGGGCCTGGTACAGCCGTTGTCGTTCTTCGATGATTCGGTCGATCTGGGTTTGCACCGGGGCAAAATTTTCCAGCATTTTTTCGGCGAAGGTTTGGGAAAGCGTATTGGAGTTGTAGGGCAGGCGGACCTTGTTCAATTGCTGGATGATGAAGGGGTTGGCGATGCCATATCCCACGCGCAACCCGGCCAGCCCGATTTTTGAGAGGCTCCGCAGGACGATCAGGTTGTTGTGGCCGGCCATTTGGTCAAGGAAGCTGGTTTTGGAAAAGTCGTAATAAGCTTCGTCCACGACGACGATCCCGCGGAAGTTTTCGATGACTTTCTGGATTTCCGCCTCGGGAAAGCAGTTGCCGGTGGGGTTGTTGGGGTAACCCAGAAACACGAGTTTGGCCTGGCAGTTCGCCATGTGGTCGAGAAGCTGGTCGGCCTGGAAGTTCCAGTGGTCGTCCAGGGGGAAGGGTTGCGGGTCCAGCCCCATCGCCTTGGGAATGATGGAATACATGCCGAACGCCGGGTCGGGAAAAACGATGCGGTCTCCGCCGCCACAGAAAATTTGCAGGATCAACTGGATGAGTTCGTCGGAACCGTTGCCGATCACCAGGGTTTCCTCCGGCACACCCGCCCGGCGGGAAAGGGCTTGCTTGAGCTTCCGGCATTCCGGGTCGGGATAGCGGTTCAATTGGATTGCCTTGAGGCAATCGTGGAAAAGAACCGTCATTTCTTCAGGGGGGGGGAAGGGGTTTTCGTTAGCGTGCAACTGAATGGCGCCGGCAAAATTTTCCACTTGATAGGCTTTGAGGGATTGCACGTTGGGGCGGATCAGGTCCGCCAGGGCTACGGTGGACATCAGGTTTTCACCTTTGGGTTCAAAAGGATTTCAATGTCGGGCGAGGTAGGACGATACCGGTCGGCACGGCATTTTTCCGCGTGGATAATGGCTATGATGTCGTTGACGGTTTCACCCGGATCGCGATTGGTGATGACATAATCGTAAATGAGGTATTTGGCGATTTCCCGTTTCCCGGTGTCGATGCGGTTTTGAATGGATTCCTCCGACTCGGTGGAGCGGCCCCGCAGGCGTTTGCCCAGTTCCTCGATGGAGGGGGGAAGAAGGAGGATGAAGACGCCGGCGAATTTTCTGTTCAGGAGGGTTTCCGCTCCCTGCACGTCCAGCTCCAGGAGGATGTCGCCGCCGTCTCCGCTAATGGCATCGATGGTTTCCAGGGAGGTGCCGTAATAGTGGTCGTGATAAACGGCCCATTCCAGAAACGCTCCCCGGTCGATCATGGCCTTGAATTCCGGCTTCGAAACAAAATAATAGTCCGTTCCGTTTTTTTCGGTCGGCCGGGGCGGGCGGGTGGTGTGCGATATGGAGTGTTTCAGCTCCGGTATCTTTTGTTGCAGGATATTGCAAACCGTGGTTTTGCCCGTCCCGGAAGGGGCGGAGATGATGAAGACGATGCCTTTTGGTTTCATGGTTGAGGTTTTCGGCGGATTAAGGAACTGTCGGCAAATGAAAACTCGACTGCCGGTCAATCATAACAGGATTTTTCGGGGATTGGCTATTCGATATTCAGAATTTGTTCCCGAATTTTTTCCAAGGCGCTTTTGAGTTCGATCACCGATTGCGACACCTGGTAATCGCAGGTTTTGGATCCGATGGTATTGACTTCGCGATTGATTTCCTGGGTGATGAATTCGAGTTTCCTGCCCAGCGGGCCGTCTTGCCGGATGAGGTTATTGAATTGTTGCAAGTGGCTTTTGATGCGGTTCAACTCTTCGGTGACGTCGCAACGGTCGGCCATGATGGCGGTTTCCTGGGCCAGCCGGGCGTCGTCGATGGAAAGGCCGTCGCTCAAAATACCGATTTTTTCCTTGAGCCGGTCCCGGTATTCCCGGATGACATTCGGTTGACGGGCTTGAATGGAGTCCGCGATGCCGGCGATTTCCTGCAAGTCCTTGCTGATGGCCGATTCCAGGTTTTTCCCTTCTTCCTGGCGCATTTGGCCCAGCGCGTGGAGAGCTTCTTCCGCGGTGTTGAGGATCATTTTTTCCTGAGAGGAGTCCAGTTGGGGCGGTTCGAATTTGATCAGGTCCCTCAGGGAGAGCACCGAGTTGATGTCGATTTCGCCGCGTAGGCCCAGGGTGTCCTTGATCTGGGTTAACGCCTGGAAGTATTGTGAGGCCAATTGCAAATTGGGTTTGATCTCCTGGTCGCCGCCGGCGCCGTCTTCTTTTTCGAGGGAGATGAAGATGTCCAGCGTTCCCCGGCGGCATTTGCTTTTGACGAGTTTTTTAAGGGGAACCTCCAGTTGTGAAAGATATTTGGGAAGCTTGACTTTTATTTCCATGTGACGGTTGTTCACCGAACGGATTTCCACCATGCAGGAGTAGGTTCCGTTGCGAGTTTCAAACCGTCCATAGCCGGTCATGCTTTTGAGCATTCAGACCTTTTCAATGACCAGTTTAAAGTGGTCGTCAACCTTGTCGAGAGCCAGTACCTTGTGCCCGTCGTTGCGGATACTTTTGGGTACGTTTTCGGCGGGTTCGCCCGGGTCCAGGAGGACTTCGATGATTTGACCCGGCTCCATGGTTTCCAGCTTGATTTTCGTTTTGACGTAATTGAATGGGCATTTGACTCCCAGAAGGTCGATTTTCTGCTGGGGTGCGCCGTTGCCCGCGGGTTTGGCGGGCGGGGCTTCGTCGTCCCCGGAGCCGACGCGAATACGCAGGGTCTTTTCTTCATTGAGTTTGTTGTAAACGCGAGTGCATTCCTTCACCAGCCGGTCGGCCTCGGCCATTCGGGTTTCGGCCTGTTCCCGGCCCGCTGTTTCCGGTTGCTCCTGGTACCGCTCCAGCAGGCCGGTGAATTGTTCGGGAACAATGCCTGCGTCCACGATGAGCGACTGGAATTTTTGCAGGGTTTCGGTGTCGTCGGAAAAATCCATTCCTTCCGTGACCAGGAGCGCTCTGGCGGCGGTGACCATGGCCCGGTTGGCGGCTTGAACGGCTTCCGCGTGATTCTGGTTTTCCAAGGCGAGTTTTGCCTGGAACAGAGCCCGCTCGGCGGACGAAATATAATCCTGGATCATGTCGGTGACGGCTCCGGCGCATTCGCCCTGGCCGCGGTCGTCCAGAGAATATTTTTCCGTACTGCCGAAATCGATGTAAGCCTGGGGGTCCTCCTCGATGGAGGGGAGGGCTTTCAACGGTTCCAGGAGGTTGGCGAAATAGGCTTTGCCCTGGCGGTCGAAATAGCCGACGAAGGATTCGTGTTCGGATTTTTCTTTTTTGTAGTTGTCGATGAGTTCTCGAACGACCTTCGGGACGTTCTTGGCGGGGATTTTGATGACCGGGGTTCCAAATACCACCTGGCCCTCGGAAATCCTGCCTCCCAGCATCAGTTCGTAATGAGGTGCGAGGATGCCGTTGATTTTTTTGGCTCCGCCATGAAACCCGATGGCCGCGATATGATGCTGGCCGCAGGAATTGGGACAGCCGCTGGTCTTGATCGTTATCGGATCCAGGTCGTTGGAACGGGTATACTGGTTGAGGACGTTCCGCGACAGTTCCGTCGCCAGGCCGCGGGACGCGGTGATTCCCAGGTTGCAGGTTTCCGAGCCGGGGCAACATGTGATGTCCCGCAACTCTTCGGTTCCCGCCTGGTGCAGGCCGATTTTTTTCAATTCGGCAAAAACCGCGCCCAGGGCATCTTCCTTGACCCAGGGGATCATCAGGTTCTGGCTGACGGTGGTCATAACGGTTCCGGCCGCGTAGGCGGAGGCCAGTTGCGCGATGGTTCTTGCCTGTTCGCTGGTGAGGTCTCCCAACAACAACTTGATCTGGATGTTGAAAAATCCCGCCTGTTTTTGCGGCTGGATGTTGCGGGCCTTCCAGGCGAGGAAATCGGGATCGGCGTCGAATGCGCGGTTGACGGCATATTTTGGAATGACGGGAACCGAGTCCGTCGGAGCCTCGATTTTCTTGTAGGACTGATCCGCCAGCAAGTCGTATTCTTGTTGAAACAGTTCCTTGACTTTTTCCAGCCCCAGTTTGTCGAGGACAAATTTGAATCTGGCCTTGTTGCGGTTTTTTTTGTCGCCGTGTTTATTGAAAACCTGAAGAATGGCCTCGGCCAGGCGCAGGATATCCTGCGCGGGCACGAATTCGCTCAACAGTTTGGCCGCATGGGGTGAGGAGCCGAGTCCGCCGCCAATCTGGACTTTAAAGCCGCGGGTTGGCGCGCCGTGTTCATTGCGGACAACGGCATTGAAACCGATATCGTGAATGGGTGACAGGCCACAGCCGTTGCAACCGCCAAAACTTATTTTGAACTTTCGCGGCAGGTTCTGCGTGAGCGGGTGGCGCAACAGGTATTCGGAAAGCGCCCCGGCGTAGGGAGAAATGTCAAAAGCTTCGTCGGCGCAGGTTCCGGCTTTGTGGCAGGCGGTTACATTTCTTACGGTGTTGCCGCAGGCCTCGCGGGTGGTGATGCCGGACTCGGCCAGAAACTGCAATCCCCGGGGGACTTTTTGCAGGTCTACGAAATGAAATTGCACGTCCTGCCGCGTGGTCAAATGCAGGATGCCGTTGGAGAATGTGTCCGCGAACTCCGCCAGGCAGTTTAATTTTTCACTGTCGATCCGCCCCATGGGCAGTTTGGTGCGGACCATTTGCACGTCGCCGGTTTGCCTTTGGCCGTAAATGCCTTGTTGCAGGCGGAAACGCTTGAAGGGTTCTTCTCCGATTTCCCCGCGGTTGAGCCGTTCCACCTCGGCGGCGAACTCTTCGATTTCCCGCTTGACTTCCGGCGGTATATTTAACGCTTTAGCGTCCATTGAACAGGCCTCTTGAAATATATGCTTGAATAACAGTTGATGTCTTATAGCATATAATAAAATGTTTGCAAAAAACAGAGTAATGGAGTTAAAAAAACCGTCGGCTTTCGCACGGGCGCGTTATTTTTCCGGACCGCCGGTTACCGGCCGGTTTTTTGTGTCTGCCGGTTTTGCGCCGGGGGAGGAGTAAAAGTGGCTGAGTGGGCCGCCGATCCGTTCATTCTGAGTTACTGGCTGGTTTACGGCAATTTTGTTTTCTTCCTCGCCGCTTTCCTGGCGGCGCTTTATCTGAACTTGAACTTTAACACGGTTCTCGTGGGGTTGATTTACCTGATTCCGATGACGCCCCTGGGACTGAACCCGGAAAACGCCGTCAGGGTACACCTGGTTTCCTTTGAGAATCTGATTTACGGGCTCATTGAGTTGGCGGTTTTTGTGATTACGGTGCGCAAGACCGACCTGACCTTTGACAGGGAGCATATTCGACAGTTATTGGGACATACCTTGCCGATTGCCGCGGCTCTGATGGGTTTGTCGTTCGTATCCCGGATGACAATGACGCCGGTGACGGGCCTGGAACTGGTTTTGATCGGCGGCGTTTTTCTGGCCGGGGCCGGGATGCGGATACTTGCCATTCGCCAATTGGGCGGCACGGGGTTCAAGTTCGACATCGTGTTCCGGGATGAGCAGAAATTGAAAACCGACCAACTGTACGGGTACATGCGGCATCCCTCCTATACCGCCATGATGCTGGTTATCCTCGCTTATGCGCTGACCACGCACAATGCATGGGCAGGGGGGGCGGGAATGCTGGCCGCATGGTTCGGATTTCAGTTTAGAGTCAATTACGAAGAAAAAGCCCTGGCGGAGCGGTTTGGCAAGGAATATTCGCGCTACCGCGCCGCGACGGGAATGTGGTTCCCTAAATGGAAAAGGGGACGGAACGGCGGGACGGAAAATGGTTCGTAGCAGTTCGCAATTCGGCAGGGAAAGCGAGGAAGCCGCGGCGGCTTTCCTGAAAAAAAAAGGCTACCGTATCCTGCAAAGAAATTTCCGTTGCGCGGCGGGTGAAATCGATATCATCGCCGAACATCGAGGCGCCGTGGTGTTTGTCGAGGTAAAGGCCCGGTCGAGCGATCGATTCGGCCCGCCTCTTGCCGCTCTGACACCTCAAAAACAGAAGAAACTGGCATTGGTCGCCCAGCATTTTCTTGCCGGGAAAAAAACGCAAAACCGGGTCTGCCGGTTTGACGTGGTTGCCGTTGCCGGCAAGCCGGACCAACCGAACCTTTGGAAAATCGAGTTGCTTCAGGACGCTTTCCGGTCCGATACCTGATGTCGGCGGGGAAAGGTTCGCATCCGGGAGAAAACGGAAAACATAACTCTATGGAGGGTTGTTGCTTTTTGTGTTTTTTTTGAGTTTTCGATTGTGTCAGGGGAAAATTTTTGCCGCTCGGTTGTGTCCGCATGAGTGGGAATGGCAAGTCTGCTCGCGGGCCGGCCCGCGGTTGCCGGATCGGTAAATATTTTTTTTTGAAACGGAGGTTTTTTTCCTTATCGAAACCGCCGCTGTGGAGATAAGGTTAATAGGAGTTTTTGTGTAGACTGTGGCACGAGTTTGCGTCGTGAAGCGGGGGAGCCCAGGCGCGACTTCTATCCCCTGCAGGCAAGACGACCACCCCTCCCTTGCTTGTTTGCCTGGCTCCTCTTTTTCCCGCGGCGAGTCAAAATGTTGTTTTGAATTTTTACTTGCCGCGATTTTTGATTTTTATAAGGAGCAATTCCGTGAATTCAATATTTAAATCTTTACGAAACGTTTTTTCCGGCGAGAAGCGGGAAACGGAGAATTTTGATCGTGAAAATTCTCCTCCGGAAACCGTAGCCCGGGATTCCGGGGAGCATTCGGCGGCGGAGCATCCTCCCGCCGCTCCGGCGAAGCGCACCGTGGTCCGCGCGCCGGTTCTGACTTCGGATTCCGCACCGAAGGCAACGGATGAAATTCTGATCAAGGCGGAACCTTCCGCACTCGGGGATCAATGCAAGTTTATGGTGAACCGCGACCTGTTTGCGGGGTATTCCTGGATGTTCGCCGACTTTGAGAGCGCGGCGGGTTCGCCTCTGGCGGAAGCCGTATTCAGCGTCGAGGGCGTGGAAAGCGTATTGGTTCAGGAATCCACATTGACCCTCACGCGCCAGAACAAAAGCCAGGCGGACTGGCGTCCTTTGGCCAAGGAGGTGGGAGCCGCAATCCGCCGCGTGTTGCAGACGGGCTCTCCCTTGATTGCGGAAAAGATCGTTCAGGGAATTCCCTCGGAAGAGGAGATCCGCAAGGGGATTCAGGAAGTCATTGACCGGGAGGTGAACCCCGGCGTGGCGGCCCATGGGGGCCGGATCGCGTTGTTGGGCGTCAAGGGCAATGCGGTGACTATTCAGATGGGCGGCGGGTGCCAGGGATGCAGCGCCGCGGATTTGACTCTCAAGGCGGGTATCCATACGGCTTTCCGCAAGGCTGTGCCGGCGGTCGGCGCCATTCTGGATGAAACCGACCATGCGGCGGGCTTGAACCCTTATTATTCCTGACGGTGAGGTGTTATGCCGAAGCTCAATACATTTTCAATCAAAATCGAGACGGGGGAACGGGGGACCGAGGACCCGGTGAAGTTCAACATCAACGGATTTTCGATTCCCTTTGAAAACGGCGCTGGAGGAACCGGGCCGCGCCAGGTCTTCGAGGCCAGTTACGAAATCAACAGTTTCCCCCACAGCCTGGCGCTTGTCGGCCCCGAAAAAGGGGCCTGGGATATTAAAAAAATTTCCATGGAATACCGGTGTCAGGAGGTGGAGCCCTACGCGGTAACTTTCGGGGAAGTGACTCTGGACGAAACGACGGAAGTCGATATCTGGAAAGAGCCTCCTTTGCCGTCCTTCGATGTTTGACCGGCGGAAAACGAGGCAGGGGGAAGTGTCTCTAAAAATCCGATGGTGAAGCGGACGCTCCGGTTATCGGCGCCGCGGCCCGTTTTTTTGGCAGATAAACGCGCCGGGAAAACTTGGCGTGCAAGTCGCCAAGAAAGATATAGTCTTTTACGGTCGTTTCCAGCGGGATATAGTTTGGTGAAGCCCAAAACATCAGACGCCCGTTTTTCGTTTTGAAAATTTCCTTGGGGATGAAGACGTTCATGAGCAATTCCCCGAAATGGTTTCTCCCCTCCTTCTTTTGGACTTTCTTTTCCTCGGCTTTGGTTTTTATTTGAACGGAAATGGTTTTATGGCCCTTTTCCGGTATGGTATAGATGGTATACATTGACCCTTTTTTCAATTTGCCATAGACGCTGTTGCGGAAGTTGTAAAATGCGGACAAAATATCGTCGTAATTGATTCCTTCCGGTATATTCTCGGTTTTCTTTTCGACCACTTCGCCGTTTTTGGTTTCGACCCATGAATGTTTCCGGGTTTTATAGTTCATGTGGTGCACGGCTTTTTCCACATCATTGCCGGCGATGATCGTCCATTCGAATTTATAGGCCCGGACGCGGGTTCCCTGATTTATGATATCGAAAAACGCTTTATAAACATGTTTGCGGTAACCTGTAAACCAGCCGACAAAACCCCTGGTCTGCGCTTCGAGAACGCAATAGTACTGTCCGTTTTTCTCTAAAAAGGAAATTTTCGACTCGGCGGCGTTGTTGAACCATAAAAAACTGATGTCGAAATACAGGGTTTCTCCGGCAAAACGCCGGATGTCTCCGTAGGGCGAAAAAGAATCGAACAAACCCGGCATGTTGCCGGTTTGTGTGTGGGTGGAGGGCGCGCCGTGGACTGCGGCAGGAGGGAAGAGGCTGCTCCAGAGGAAAAGAAAGGCGGCATAAAAACAAGTTCTGCCGGCGAGCGATTTTGCGGAAAGGTTTCCAATGCGCGCTTGAGCCATGCGTATCCTGAATGCAGATAGTGCGGATATTAAGATAGTAATTGAAAAAATAAAATTACTTATCTAATATTTATTTGAGCGGATGGCTGATGTTTTTTTGGGTTACGTTGTTTTCAGCCTCCGTTGATATTCAGTTTCATGACCTTATTTTAAAAGGTGTTTTCCGGCGAATCAACCGGTGATTTTGTCATTAGAGGAATAAGGATTATGGCTACCAAAACCCTGCCGCCGTTGCCGGACATAGAAAAGGATACGGGAGGCGACACCAAGCAGGATTATTTACCTCTTTATAAAGTTGTTATGTGGGACGACAACGTCACCACCATGGAATTTGTCGTGCGAATCCTGATGAGGATTTTCGGCAAGGATTTGCCAACCTCCGAGAAATTGATGTACGAGGTGCATTATAACGGTAGCGCCGTTGCCGATACGATGCCCCTCGAGCGCGCGGAGTTCAAGGTTGAGCAGGTTCATTTTGCCGCCGCCATCGAGGAGTTCCCGTTCAAATGCACGATCGAGCCGCTGTGATTTTTCCGGCGCGCCGTTGAGCTTTTGCCGCGCCGTTG